>NZ_JBVFXW010000060.1:0-15023 GCF_055522395.1 Psychrobacter sp. TPE 89C | reverse complement strand
TGCGTTATTGACAGTATAGCAGGTCTATTTCAGAGCACGTGATCCGGTGCTTTTCCACCCCTAAATCCATTTACCATAATCTACCTTTATGCGAACAGTCAGGGTTTTTAGTTGATTTTTATTCTTACTATTTTCCTTTATAAGATCAAAATCGCAATGTGGTTTATTAATCAAAAAACCTGCCTAACACTCAACGCTCTACCTCTAATTTAAGATCCGATATTTATCACAACCAATTTGTAGCCCATTATCACAAGCCTTACCAAAGTACTCTTTTGCAGTAGCCTTGTTTTGACGCACGCCTTTACCATCCTCGTAAAATATTCCAAGGCTAAACTGCGCCTCAGCCAGACCTTGGTTAGCAGCTTTTTCAAACCACTGAACTGCTTTGGTATAATCTTGACTCACACCTTCGCCATTGCCATACATAGCCCCAAGGTTGTATTGTGCCTTAGCCACACCTTGGTTAGCAGCTTTTTGATACCACTCAACTGCTTTCGTATGGTCTTGACGAACGCCTAGCCCATTCTGATACAGAACCCCAAGGTTGTATTGTGCCTTAGCCACACCTTGGTTAGCAGCCTCGGTATAAAAATGAAGTGCTTTGGTATAATCTTGGCTCACACCTTCACCAATTCCATACATCCTACCAAGGTTAGCCTGCGCCTCAGCCAGACCTTGGTTAGCAGCTTTTTCAAACCACTCGGCCGCTTTAGAATAATCCTGACCTACGCCTAAGCCTTCGCCATACATATAGCCAAGACTGTATTGAGCATCAGCATCACCTTGATTAGAAGATTTTTTAAGCCACTCAACCGCCTTAGCATAATCCTGACGCACACCTTCGCCTAGGTAGTACATCCCTCCAAGTCTGTATTGAGCATCAGCATCACCTTGATTGGCTAACTCCTGCAGTTCTTTAATTGCATCATTATCTCCCTCTATTTCTTCAACAAGTATTTCTGCTTTAGCAACTTCCTGACGGTTTAAGTCTTGTTTTTCCTGACAGCTTGTAAGGAAAACAGACAAGCATACAATAGGAAAAATCATCACTGCTGATTTATGTTTAGTAAAAATCATATAGTTAGTATCTCTTTTTATATTTTTTGCTAAAATGTTACTAATATGTAAACAGTAACATACAAAGTCCTACTAAAAATCAAAGGTATATTTATATGCAAGATAATGGACTATTGGGCTGCGGTCTCTTTCTGGTATATATCGCTTTCTTTTTTATTACTGGAACAATGGCCTTCAGTATCGTTGAACCACATAGCTTTATTGGCATATTAGGATTTTTAATAGTTTGGGGTATATTGCAATTCGTAGGCCAAGCTATACTGGCCGTTTTATTTTCACTATTAGCTAGATAAACAACCCTATATTATTAAAATCCTCAAACTTAATTTTTTTCTTCCTGCCTCAACTATCGCCCCATACTCGGAGATCGTGACCTTGTAGGCACTTTAGCACGCTCAAGTTCTTGCTCTTTGGCTTTTATTGCTTCTCTCACTTGTCCAGTAATCTGTTTAATTCCGTCAATTCCGCCTGTATTTCTGTCTGTGAGCCGGTTATTTTCGTTTGTGACTGCTCTATTTTGATCTGTGCGTTCACTAATTCGCTCAATCCGTCCTCTAACTTCACTGTATCGTTCTCTAATTTCGTCGTATCGATCTTTAGATAATCGGGCGGTGTTATCTGTACTCTGATACATCTTCAACTGCTCTAAGAGCTGCATCTGAACGTTTCCTAACGCCAATAACTCGCTTATCAACGTTGATTGTGTTGTTGCGTGATTTTTCCGATGCTGTACCCAACCATTGAACACGCTGGTTTGTTCTGTCAATGTACTATTCGTGCCCTTCAAATCTAGTAAGCTCTTTGTAAGAGCTTACTTGTAGGCTGCTGTGTTCGCTCCTAGTAAATAAATTGAGCGTAAGTTAGTCTCTATTGAATCGTCCGCACTGAACTTGTCCACTCTTCATCCTCACTATAGGATTTAAATACTATTAGCTGCTTAATAAAATATACTGATCACAGCTATCTTCATCTTCGTTATTACAACCCTTTTTAAACCATTTTAGTGCGATTACAACATCTTTAGGAACACCTTCACCCTTTGCATACATTTGACCAAGGTTATATTGAGCGTATGATATTCCAGCACTTCTAATATCATTAGAACCATATATTTGGTTAGCTGCTTTTAGATACCATTCGATTGCTTTCTGATAATCCTGTGGTATACCATCACCATTTTCATACATTTCTCCAAGAGCATTTTGAGCAAAGGAATACTCTTGATCTGCTGCCTTCGTATACCAATCAAGCGCTTTGTCATTATCTTTAGAAATACCATTGCCTAACTTATATGCCATTCCAAGATTAAACTGAGATTCTGCATCTCCCTTATCAGCAGCTTTTCGGTACCATTTAACAGCATTGGTATCATCTTGTTGGACACCGCTTCCTGTATCGTACAACCATCCGAGTCTACGCTGTGCTGCTACAATTTCTTGGTTAGCTGCTTTTTGTATCCACTCAAAAGTTTTCTCATAACTTTGAGGAACACTATCACCTCCAGCATACATCTCTCCAAGCTTATATTGAGCTAAGGCATCGCCCTGTTCAGCCGCTTTTTTATACCACTCAAATAATTTATCAGTTTCTTGAGCTGACATATCTCCTTGCTCCGCTAATGTCCCTATTGTTGCAAAGTCTACTGCTGAAGCTAATGTAGATAATCCTAACGAAAAGCCTAAAATTAGTGCTCTATGAGTAATCTTTCATCTTAATATTCTCACGATTATTAATATTCCTTATCTAACTATTCATAACTCATCACAACTTGCTTGATCGCCACTATCACAAGCTTTACTATACCAATCTCTTGACTGCTTTTTATCCTGAAGAACACCTCTGCCCTCAAAGTACATTAAACCCAGACTGTTTTGAGCTAAAGCATACCCTTGATTAGCAGCCTTTAAATACCATTTAGCTGCTTTTACGTCATCCTTACTAACGCCAGCACCTTTTTCGTACATATCACCGATATTATTTTGAGCTCCGGCATCTCCTTGATAGGCAGCTTTTAAGTACCAATCCATTGCCTGATCATAATCTTGTCTAACGCCTCTACCGTTATGGTACATCCATCCAAGATTATACTGCCCATCACCATACCCTTGATCAGCGGATTTCCTATACCATTCAACTGCTTTAACAGAGTCTTGACTAACGCCATCAGCATGCTCGTACATCCATCCAATATTAAATTGAGCCGATGCATTGCCTTGTTCTGCCGCCTTCTGATACCACTCAAATGCTTTAGCAGTGTCTTGGGCAACACCATTACCTTCGTCGTACATCACACCAAGGTTGAATTGAGCTGATGCATTCCCTTGATTAGCGATTGCACTCGTCGTATGGAAGTCGGCTGCAATAGCAGGTGCTGCCAGCCCTACTGACAAGCCTAAAACCATTAATTTATAGGTAAAAATCTGGCTTAATGTTTGTAGATTCATACTTTTTCCTTTTCAATTATCCAACATCTGGTCTGCTTAGTAATTCGGCACGCCCAAAAAGTAACCCTTCATCGTCATCCGATCAAAACTATATAGATGAGCATGCGGCGAGACCCTACAGCGTCCTACCAGTGGTGGCGATTGATCTGGCTTACCGTTAGCCAGATTAATTACTCCAGAGCAAATTAGACAGACTGAAGTGAACTCTGTAATCCTTGCTATTAGACGCTTTAACGACACGCTGATAAGGCAGAATATATAGCGGCATAAAAAAATATAGCCAGTTGAGATAAGCAAAAGGAATGAATGCGATTATTACTTATTCATCAATCTCAGAAACTGTGGATTGGTCACCTGCATTTGCATGTTATTTTTATATTCTTCAATTTTCCCTCTAGCACAGAAACGTCTACCGACAAAGCCATCTATCTCACCAAAACGCTCTTCAAACCAACGATAGTCTTTATTCCACACCAGCACAGTCAATGACTGATTTGGATACTTCTTATCTAAGTTGAGATAGTGTCTATTGGAGAAATGCTTAGTTTCGGCTAATGTGCCACAAGCCATAACTGTTTTACCAACATTAAACGGTGCCTTAAAAGCTTCAATCTTAGGCTCAGCAGCATGTGACAATGTAGAGCCACACAACATAATACTCATAACGATGGTAAGTTTTTTAAACATAGTGACCTCAATAATTAGATTGAACTGATATTTTTAAAAAATAGAATGATAGCGATAGCAATAGTTATAAATACAGATGAGTAGATAACGAGCTGGCTCGCTGTGAGATGGTTTTGATTTGCTTTTTCTCTTGCTGAAATTTTTATTGTCTTATTAACGATCTTTGCTCTCTCACTTGCAAGTCTTCGCTTTTCAGCTTCATTGGATGCTTTTATAGTAGCGTTCTCTTCGGCTACCTTCTTGAGTCTTTCATCTTCCTCTCTATTTTGTTTGGCTTGAACATCAGTACTAAGCTCATAGATAAAAAGGAAAAACATGACAAAAATTACTGTAAAAAACGTCCACATACTTTTATTTCAACTGATTCATAGAAGATAGTTTAATCTGAGGTGTACCTTTATATGAGCTGACAGTACCTTGTACACATATATCACTACCCTCATACTGATCTACGTTATCAAAGTTACCCATGTCAGAGTTCCAAATTACTACAGTGACATCTTGATTGGGGTAAGAGGTACCTAGATTGAGATACTTGCCTTTGCTAAAGCCTTTGATCTGAGCAACATAACCACACACGACGCGGTAATCACCAATATACTTATAGGCTTGTGCAGCTGGCACTGTGTTAGAGATCACAGCTTCGTAGCTTTGGCTATTCTGTGCCTGATTAGGAGGTGGTTGATAGACATCAACTTTTTCAGCTTCTCTTTTGACGATAGCAGTAGGTGGTGGAATATCTTCAAATACAGATTCAGCAGGCGTGTCTTCAAATGAAGGTGTGTTTGTATTGCTATCTTGATCGGCAACGACTGCCCCGCTTGTATTGATGGAACTAGATTTTATTGAGGCTTGAGCATTGTCAGCTATGGCGTTACTACTATTGATATTACTTTGCTCATCATCTGTATCGTACACTAAAGATGATGATTCACTGACTAATGCTATTGGTGCATTATCATTGCTTTTATTAAAGAACGCGTTTGCACCTAATGCCACAATCACTAACCCCGCAGAACCTGCTATGAGCATCTGACTGGCTGTAACTTTTATTTTAGTTGGCTCTTTAGATTTACTTACGATGACTGGTTCGATTGGAACATGTTGTACATTAGAGGCGTTATTCTGGTTAATATCGGCTTGTAGCTCTGCTATTGCAGCTTGGATACTAGCAATTTCGCTACCAGTAATCGTAGAAGAAGATCGGTTATTAGTAGCTTTCTGCTTAGTAAGCTCGTTCTTTAGCTGATTGAGCTCTTGTTGGTACTCATTAACGCGCTGCTGACTTTGCTTTTCAACTGTTTTTTGACTAAGCTGATTTTTGCTTTGCAACTCTAGGGTTTTTCGGATCTCGATAACGATTTTATCTGGCTCTTGATTCATCTTATTATTGGTGTACCTTAACAGTACACCATAAATAGCCATTAAATCGTTCTGTCTTTCTAACATATCGTTAAAATCACGATAGTTATTTACTTTCCAATAGCCATCTAACTCGATAGGTAATTGATAGCCTTTTGATTGATTTGAGATCATAAAGTCAATGTATCTATTACCACCATTTGAGTCTTTAAAATGGTATTGAGCAGTTACGTCCTCTGGTCTTATCTCAGGTATCTTGGCTAAAATAGTTCTGACAAAGTTCTCTTCATAACCTGCAATATGTTCAATTTGCTTGCGATTTTCCGCTATCCATTCGTCCCAATTCATTACTACGTTCTACCTTGTCATTAAAATTTTTGCTATAACTGAGTTATCGCCGATTGATATGTAACAGTTATTGATGATTAAAAAGTAAAACAGATCTATTTTATAAATAATAAAATCAATTATCAGTAATATATTAAAATTGTATTTTACCCCCTACATTCAAAGCTTATATGGTTCCTTGTAGTAGCTACATATAGATACCACTAAAATAGATAATACTATTCTAACTACCTGAGTGCTGCATAAGCTGAGTTTGTATAATTAGAACTATTTTGAACTTGTACCGTAAATGACAGTTTGCTTCTGATTTGAATCGCTACCCTTGCTTTCACGATAATAAGTTACTTTTACTTTTTTAGTAAATTTATCGACCGCGCCATTTGGATTGACGCTAGAGAGTAGTACCTTCCCATCCTGACCTGTATAAATATTAATATTACCTACAGATGTATTAGCAGATTTTTGACCTTCATCCTCGTAGATAAAAACATTATCTGCAACGGCATTAGCCGCTGTTAATGATAATAAAGTACCTATCAATAGTTTAAACATGTTTCGTACTCACTTTTATTTAGTTTGGCTAATGCTCTGGTAAAAATAGCGTCTGTATGTTTGTGCTAATCACTAAACCGTATTTCTTTAAAGGTTAATTTATCACTATCCCACATATAAATTGTACAAGCAGATTCAATATAGCAGAACATTATTGATGGGTAATTTATCTTGAATGCAGAGGGCTCTCCAATCGCACAATCCCAATATCCTTTACCACAAGCAGATTTCCATATTTTGTTAGAAGGTTCTGCTAGATCAATAGCAAATGATTGCGGAGACATATCGTCACTATCTGTAAGCCTGAACATCTGAAAATCATGTCCCCGCTGTAAGGCAACCTTTGACTTGTTAATTGAGACAAATACACCGTAGCCTGTATTTAAATCTTTTTTAGGAAGAATATAAGCTTCATCTTCAATACCATCACCATTAAAGTCAGCTTTCAGATGATTAGGTGCATCAAATCTCTTCCAATCGCCAGCAATATCGACTTTAGTTGGTAATCTATAACCAGTAGGCAACTCGAATGCGAATATAGACTGCGTACCAAATGCTAAACAAAAACATAATAGTAGTTTTTTCATAAAATTCCTAAGTGTTAATTATTAGTCAACCAGCAACCATTTTGTTATCAGTCAGTAAAATAGAATATACTTTCAGCTATAATAAAACATTTGTCTTATAAATGCTTAAATTATGACGGATTGATAGTAATGAAAAATTGGCAAGTAATCGTTTTATGTTTTTCAATAATAGTATCTGTGTCAGCTGCTACTTTTTATCTTAAGTATCAACCAAAGACACTAGTAACATCTAACTACGGACCAGTTGACCTAGGTAAAGTCTTTTCTGAAAGACCAATGATTGATATCACATTGGTGGACAAGTATGGTAATGCTGGTGGTGATAAAGAATTTGCTAATGGTATTAGTTTTTATGACAGATCTAAACCAGTAGATGAAGCCATGAGGAATCTTGCTAATCTTTGGAATCTATCTAGCACAGATGATGAAAAGATAAGATATGACAAGATGAGCCTAATTGAAGATGATGTTTATACATTGAAAGTTCGGACTTATATCTCCTATCTCAGCTCAAACTTTATCAATACTCCCTATACTCTTACAATTGAAGAGAGAACATATCGCTTGTCAAGCGATAAAAAGCTCAAATATGATATTGAAAAAATAATCGATAACAATTTTAAATACACTAAAAACAAGATTTCAAACAACTTATTCATCACTGACAAAGTAGCATATGAGCTAGAAAAACTATAAAGCAAAAACTTATGAATATTTGTAGTATCGAGCATAATATACTCGATACTAACGCCTTCGAAAATTTGATTGAGTGAATGATCAACGGTTATTTATTCTTACTCTAAGTCTCGAATACCCACCACAGAAATCCATATAAACTTAGCAGACTTTTCAACTCCACATGATTTTTTGATGTCGCTAATATCTATGCTAGCTTTATCTTTCTGCAGGTAATACAGAATCAAATACGGTTATCACCTGATTAGACCCAGAATATCAATGCTACCTACTTCCTGTAATAATATAGCAAGTTTTACAAACAATAGATTACATGTTAAATTCATAGAAATATCTACCTATAAGCCTGAAAATATATGAATAATTTTTACAAAGTCATTGCTTTGACAACTATCACAACTATTGTATCTGCATGCACTACTGCCCCCAATGTAAAAAATATGAGAGTTCCTACTAACCAGACATACCAATCTGCAATGGTAATCAAGACTTCAGAAAAAGAACAAATCTTAGGTATAGTCAAAAACTTTGCTACAAGCGTTGCTTGCTCAACCTCTTTCGATAATGATGCGATAGCCAAAACTACAGTGAATGATGTCTTTTTGGTAGGCACTTCGAACTTAGGAGATTCTAGGAATAAGAACTTTAATTCAGATTATCTAGTTTATTGGAGCGGTGATATAGGTTGTTCGGGAGGGAATGCAGATAATACCTCTTTCATGACATTGGTTAATAGATTTTCTGATAAAAGCCCCTTCTTAATTGAAACAGATTTTGGTAGAGATGACATTCGTCATGAAAGATTCTTTAGTGATTTAGGCATTTACCCTCGTTTTGTTAGTGAAGTTGATTATAAAAATGGAGTTTTCAGTATTATCTCCAGCCATGATAATAATGATGGTACAAACGGGTGGATTGGTAATAACTCACCCAGATATAAATATCAGTACACTGTTACAGGTGATGTATCTGAAGGTTGGAAGGTTGTAGAGAAAAAATTGTTAGCAGACTATAAAACTCAATAGATCACAATCATGAGTATGCAATCAAATAGAATATGAAGTTATAGTTTAACTAAAAGAGGTACAGATGCGTTTCCTGAAGGACAATATAGTTTATAAAATAATGGTTTTATCAATTTCAGTTGGGTTATCAATATCTGCTATGTCAGCTGATTGGATGACTACTAGAAACTTAGCTCAACAGGGTGATGCTCAGGCTCAATACGAGCTTGGCTCGATGTATTTTTTTGCTACAGATGCAAATCTAGAGTCTGATCCTACAAAATCATTTGAATGGTTTTTCAAAGCAGCTAAACAAGGCCATCCTGAAGCTCAAACCCAGCTTGGCATGATGTATGGGGGTGGTTTTGGTGTACCTAGAGACGACTCTAAATCAATGTACTGGTATAAAGAAGCAGCAGCACAAGGCGATGCTGAGGCTATACTCACTGTTGACTGTATAATGTTCCCTAGTGATAAATGCGGTTAACTCGTTATTAATATTATTAACCAGTAATTAGTCGATCGGCTCTATAACTGATGGTATAGAAATGATCGCTTTTTTATGTACAACTAACTAGAACCAGTTATTCATATTTATTAGCAATACCTATCTAATAAACTCGAATGAAAAAAAATACACACGATACTCTAGAAACCATCTAGAGACTCTATAAAATCGTAAAATTACAAAAAAAATAAACCGCCTTACCTTTTAAGGTGAGACGGCTTAACAGGTTTAGGCTGAGCGTTCCTCTATCTTAGTATTGATCCACTCTGCAATCTCACTTGCTACCCACACTACCCTAACCTTCGTAAGCTGTATCTTCTTAGGGAACGTTGGATCGTAGCGTTTAGAGCTTTCATCAATCATCTCATAGATAGTCGAACGACTAAGATTTGTGTAGTTACCAACATCTTTAATATTCAGTAGCTGTGGTATATGATTGCATTGCTCGATTACTGGCTGTGCTGCGTTTAAATTTTCCATGATTTTCTCCTTGTAAGTGAATGAGAGCATTTCCCCTCATATACTTATCGAGTCCTATATTTTTTTACCGCATCCCATACAGTTCCATGGTTAGCCTTAATTGAAGCCATAAAAAAAGAGCTGATTCATTCAGCTCTTTTTTATGCCGTATATGCGTGTCAGTTGTACTAACTTACAGCCGTCACACTCTGCCGTAGCCCTTGCTCAATACTAGTCACGTCACGAGTCGCTAACCCATTCTGATAGTCACCCTGCTGACCACTGCTAATATCACCTGTCTCTACGGGATAAAACTCCTCGACTACCTCCATGGCATCTTCACTATCGACACCAAAGCAAGAATTAACATAGCCTTGTTTAGCAGCTGCCTCTAATGCCGCTTGATCAAAGCCATGTTCGCTAAGCTCCGCATCTATCGACTGTGCATCTTGTACGGCTTGTTTGAGTGTCACATCATCACGCAGCGTTAAATCCACAAAGTAAATTGGCGTGCGATAGCTTTGCGTGGTGCTCTTACCTCTAAGCGTGAGTTGCAGTGGCAAACATGACAGCTTGTTGCCTGATACCGCCGCAAAGTAGCTTAAGCGTGCTGATAAGGTACGGATACTATTAAAGCCTGTGGTGCGAAAGATGAACGTACCCAGCTCATCGTCTTCACTCAGATTTGCGTATAGTCTGCCATAGGGCTTACAAGCACCGCCTTGTGCCAGTGGACAGCGATCAGGGGATGGGCATGGTAGTTGCTCTACGCCATTATTGGTTCGACGCTGACATTGCTCACCATCACCCACGCATAGTGGACGACCTGTTTGTCTATCGAACAGCGTGTACTCTGCTCGCAGGTTTAACTCCGGATCATTAAACAACATGCGTACGGGAATCTGTCTGAGCTTACCGTCATTATTTGCGCGTAGCTTTGCATCAAGTGGATGATTGATCCAGCCGTCTTTGTTCTGCACTTGACTGGTGATGGTGAATTGATCGTCTTTGGCAGGTAAGCGCTTGCCATCTTTTACAATGACACGTCCAATACTGATACGACCTAAGACTGGTGGAGTTATTGTTAGACCTTTAATCATGGTGGTATTCCTTATGGGTTTAATAGATTATGTTTAGCCATAAAAAAGCCCACCTGTTTTAGGTGGGCGGTTATGCGCTTGCTTTGATTCATTAGCTTTGACTGGTTGATTGCTGTCTTAATAATTGAGTGATCGTCAGCTCAATCATTAAGCACAACGAAGCGTCTGCTGCCTTGCTTGGTTTTACTGAACTTGGCTAATAGCTCAGGATGCACTTTGATAACGGCCTTGCTATCTAGACCGACACTGTCTTTCGAGCGCTTCCATGAAATAGCCCCCTTATCAAACACAGCCACTTCATTATCAGCAATCAGTGTTTGCAGCTGATGCTTCACTTGGTCATGACGCTCTTCTAGCTCCTGCATATAGTTACGGTAGCTTAGCAATTGCTCAAACAGCTTGTTAGCACCGTCATCATCCGTTAGATCAACCTTGCTTGATGGCTTAGGGGTTGGGTACAGCTGCTTTAATGCACGGGCAGCAGATTCTGAGTGGTCAGGGGTTGGTGGCGTGTCTGTTTCCACGTACTGCCAGAATAGACGCTCATGCTCCATGATAGATTCAATTAAACGCTCATCACGCTCAACCTTATAGATCTTAGCTTCATGTCCACATAGCAGCACACAGATATGCGCAGCAGCTTTACCTGTGACTGCCAATTGGTGTTGTACTTGGCACGTCACATACAACGGCACGCCATGCTTCCACAGCTTAGCTCCATGTTCACCAGCGGTCTTACACTCTAGAATCTGTACCTCATCATTGCCAGTGATGGCATAGTCTAGGTTAGCCAGCATAAAGGCCTTGTCAGGATCAGGATGCTGCAAGATGGCATTGACGCGGCGTACTTTGTTTCCTGTATGCTCTTGGTAGAACTTAGCCACCATCGGCTCAAGCGTATTGCCCCAATAGAGTGGTGAATATCCTTCAATGCTCTCATCGATGTCTGAGGTCATGCGTCCTGTCTTGATCATCCATAGCTCAAGCATCGACAAATACGGATGGATGCCACAAGCGGCAGCGGCATCAGAGCTGCCAATGCCTTGCTTGCGAAACTGTAGCCAGTCTTCACGGCTCAAAGATTTGGTATTGACCAGGCGTTTGGCCGTAGTCACAGAACTAGCCGATGGTTTAGTAGGTTTGTTCTCTCCCTTGGTCTTTGGTATATCTTCGATACCATGTTTAGTCTTTATTGGCATTTTAACTTTAACGGTGGCACGCTTAGACTGTCTTTTCTGAGTTGCCGTGTTTAATGCGATTAGGTTCATAGTGAATTCCTTAGTAGAGTAATTATTGATTGATATCAAATGAAAGGCATAAAAAAACCACGCTCAAAGGCGTGGTTAATTGTGTGGAACTTAATAAAACGTAGCTGATCAGGCAAGCATCAGTAGCGATTGCTCTAACCCTTTCTGTTTCAGCTTAGCGCCAGCACCGAACCATGCTGAATTGAGACGATTATCCGTATTCATCGCACGCCGTTCATGATCCACGTACTCAGTAATGCTACATAGCAAACCATAAGCCGTATCACTGGCGGCATCAAGTGTGGCACCGCGACCTTGACCGTTAAACATCTTCATGACCTGATTCATCGCTTTAGCATTAGGCACCGCATCTTTCTCTTTCTTAGCGCTGTTAAACAGAATGATGTCATTGTCTTGATCGTTGAACACACGGCTCAAATAATTGGCTGCTTCTGCTTGGGTGACTCGGCGCTCAGAGAGCTGCTTCATCTCATAGCTGTGTTCTTCCCACTGCTTGACCGATACGCCCAATTGCTGCTTGACCTTATCGGCATCAAACGAGGTGCTATGCGGTACTTTCACTACACCGCCATTACCGTTTGCTAGGCTAATCGCTAAGGTGTTATTACAAACTACACGGATGGATGTAAATTGAGCGGTAGTCGCTAACGTGCCGTCACAAGCGGTTGCAAGCAGCAAGTAGCCATTACTGACATCTTTACCCTTGAGCGTTGCTGACTGGCCTGTACGGGCCAATGCCCATAGCTTGCGCCCTCCCTTTAATACCCCAGCAGTCTCAAGCTCAAAGTCAGACTGTTCAGTAAGATCACGATAGAATTCTAGAATCTCACGAGGCTGTACTTCTTGATAACGTTGACTGACCACCGATAACGGCTCGAAGTTATCACTACGGTATAAAACCTTCTGCTCAGCAAAGGGCAGAATCAGGTTGTGCCCTTTATCATTGTTTGCCATGTAGCTGACGTCTGATGACTCTATACGCCAGTCCATACCCGCTTGTTTTGCCCAGACCTCAAGTGGCTGCTTGGGTGCAAGCTCATTACCTAAGCCGTGCCAAGGTGTTTCGCCAACGTAGGCCATTGATTCGATTAAATGTGCCATGAGAATATTCCTTTTAGATTGATTGATTAAGTAAGTTGATGGTTGATGATTAATTAAAAGCCGTAAACACGTGAGTACAGTCATCACAGCGATACTGCTTATTGATCATCATCGGTAAAGCGGTATTTGATTGAGCCATCTCGATCACGATTGCAATCGCAGTACCTGTAATCACACCGATCACAGGATGCACTCTGAATGACTTACATAGACTGACACCAAGACTGATCAGTGCAGTAGAAGACAACAGCTCATCGATCAAACGATCATGAGTACCATCAGCCATCTCATACACCGCTAATGACTGACAACGTGGACATACTAATTTCATAAAGACTCCTCCTTAAATGATGGACATAAAAAAAGGCCTGCACGAGGCAGACCTTTAATGATGAGTAAGGATAAGCATTAGGACGTTAATGCTCGATCTCATGAATGTAGTATGTATCTGAAATTATTTAGCTATGGACTATGCTAAGTACTACTTATTCCTTAGGGATAGTTCCGCGACCAAAGCTGCGCATGCTTGGCATCCATGCTTTAAGGCGCTGCTCGTATTTTTCAGGTCGAGTTAAGTACAGTGCTGCATTAATGGCATTGTTAACCTCTAAAGGGCTATTTTTATGAATCATGCCAATACCAAGCGTGCCTTGCTTTTCGTACGTGCGTTTATGCACGCTCGTATTACAGTTATAGTACGAACCAAGACCATCCGTTATCTTTGCCCACTTTTTACCAACAGCATCACCTAAGAACCAGTCTTTCTGACGCTTGTCACCGTTATATATCAATAGCAGATGGCAGTGTAAGCCACCATTATCAACTCCTTGTTCTATCGCCCAAGCATATCCCCTTAAATCTTCGAAACAACCCTTATCTTTAGTAGTGACCTTTCCAGCCTTTCTTTTCTTTTCTATCTCCCTATCCCTTTGGATTGTTTCCATAAGCTGATTCATGAAACCTTGAAAGGTTTCAACGTCGACAAGATGTGTAAGCTCTGCTTTTATTTTGATATCCACCCTCACAATAAGTACACGTGCGTACCCTTCTAAAAAGCAACTAATATATTTTTTAAGTGATTGGCTATTGCGCTGCTCTTGGAAAGCGAAGTAAGTAATTGCAGTGTTGAATTTATCCCGATAACAAGCTAACGCATTTAAAAAACGTTGCGTCGTATCCTCATTCCAAAAAACTTCATTGGGATTGTAGTTACCACAGGCAATACAACAACTCACCATAAACCATTCTATAGAGTTGGTGTATTCCAGTTGATTATCATAGATGGATGTCATTGGTTGATAATAAATATTCAATTGCTCACTAATTTGTTGAATGCTAATGACTGATTTCGGGTTCAGTATATCGCTTACTAGTTTGTCGACTTTAGCGACTATAGTGTCATGATTAAAAAGTTTTATAGTCATTTAATTTTACCTAGAGTTATTCGTTCATAACTTTAAGCAAGTAGATAATTTATTATTGTATTAGGTTGACTGTACATCATGATGATAGATTCACCATATATACAATAGTATTAATAACCGGATTGGGAGTTGAGTGAATATGCTTCTGTAGCGTATGTTCTATTTCTAAAAACACTTCTCATGTGTGATTCAGCTAAGTGGGGAGTTACGTATTTTTTGATTCAATATAGAATTCTGTTAATTTTTTCGAATAATAGGAATAATACGATTTTTTTGTTCTACAATACTTATCAATAGGAAGGTACTTCGCGATAATCGATTACTAAAAAATTACTAGTAAAGTTATGTTAAAATGATTTTTAAATCACTAAATAATTTTCAATTATGATATTTATAATTAAGG
>NZ_JBVFXW010000059.1:0-15228 GCF_055522395.1 Psychrobacter sp. TPE 89C | reverse complement strand
TCAGCATCAGTATCGTTACCGATCACAGAAACCACAACAGGGCTGCCTGAGGTGCCTGACTCATTGTCATCAACAGCCACTGGTGCCGTTTGTGGGTAATCGATAGTAACAGTCGCTTCGTTTGAGGTCTCACCAGTACGGTCATCAACGGTATAGCTGATTGGCGTTGGATCACCAGTGAAGCCTGCTTCTGGCGTAAAGGTGATGTCACCAGTGGTTGGATCAACGACCCATGAACCTTCGCCTGGTACGTCAACCGATTTGCCGTCAGCAGCAATGGTGCCACCTGCTGGTGATTGAGTGATCACAACTGTCGTTGGATCTAAGTCGCCTTCAGCATCAGTGTCGTTACCAACCACAGCCACAGTCACAGGAGAACCTGAAACGCCGTTTTGAGTGTCATCTTTAGCAACTGGTGCCGTTTGCGGATAATCAACAGTGATGGTTGCTTGATTAGATTTTTCACCCGTCAAATCAGATACTATATAGTTAACAGGTGTTGGATCACCAGTAAAACCAGCTTCTGGGGTAAAGGTTACTGTACCTGTGACTGGATCAACAGTCCATAAACCTTCACCAGCGACATTCAGTTCAGTCACTTCAAGACCAGTCTCTGGATCGATTAATTTGACGCTGGTTGGATCAATGTTGTTTTCATCGTCGGTGTCATTGCTCAATACATCAACCAATACTGGCTGACCTGAGTCTCCTACTTGGCTATCATTCGTTGCTACCGGTACAGCATTATCATCAAAGCTATTACCACTACTATTACGGCTAGCAAGCAATCCTACTAATCCAAGTCCTGCAGCAGCAGGTATCCACCAAGGTATGGCTGCGGCAATATATTCTTGACCACCTAAAGCTTGTCCTTCTACGTCGCCATTTGCTAGCTGCGTAACATAGTCATACGTTTCACCAGTATCTGGAATGTAGTAATAGTATTCACCATCTTCAGCAATACCGACTAGAGCACTGTCTGGATTATTATAGAAACCTTCTATGATGAGATCGCTGTCTGCGCCATTTTCTTCAAATGAGACGTGCAAATCATTATCAATACGTTTGGTAGTGATGTGATTAGGAGCACGGTTAATCGCGGTATCGTGGAACTCGTAATTAACGTTATCAGTCGCTTGGATAACTGTTGGTACACCATCTCTAGTAACCACTTCTATTTGGTCAACGGTCTTATTCGCATCGTTCGTTTTTACGATTATCGTATTCATGTTATTACCTTGTTTTTTAGATTTAGTGATGCCGCTTAATATTTTTTATGAGGCAAAATTATTGTCTATTCGTCATGCTTGTATTTAGTTGTTTGCACGCTCTTCTACAACTGCAACCACACGGCGGTTAAGTTGTCGACCTGCTGCATTATCATTACTAGCTCTCGGCTGAGATTCCCCATAACCAACCGCTTTAAGGCGATCAGATGCCGCACCAAACTGAGTAATTAATACAGCTTTGACAGCATCAACGCGACGTTGTGATAAGGCTTGATTATAGCTATCACTGGCACGGCTATCTGTATGTCCTTCAATAGTGACAACAGTATTAGGATACTGGTTCATGAAGTCCGAAACTTCAGATATTTTATTGTAGTAATTAGGCTTTACAATGGCTTTATCTGTATCAAACAAAACTTCCAGTTCAATAGTTACTTTTTCAGCTAGTACAGGTACAACTGGTTGCATTACAGGTGGTTGCACTACAGGCGACTGTGTGACAACTGGCGCTTGACAATTAGGTACCACTCGGCTGATTTGATGCGTCTGATAACGTTTGGTATCTAGTAACGGTAAGGCACTTTCAGGCGTTATTTGCTCAAGTGTACTATTACCTGTTTCATCCATGACTATATAGAAGAAATAGGTTTGACCACCTTTTAGTTGATAGTCTTTTTTGTCTGCTAATAGGTTGTTGTCTTTAAAGCCAGTAGCATGCGCACTAATCTGATTAGTACCAACACAAGAGTTGACGACGGTATAATTACCAGGATGCAAGCTAACTTGGAATCTGTTGTTGATGGCCACGTTGGCACTGGTCTGTTCTACGTTATTATCATTTTTACGGATCAACACCAATCGCGTTTCGTTGTCATCAACATTAGTGTCTAGTATTTTTTGAAAGTCAGTGTCAGCTTGATTATCCCATGTCACCTTACCCACTCGGCGGCTATCACCTTCGTTGTCAATACTATTATGGCCAGTCAAGGCGCAAGCAGAGAGGCTCAATAAGAGGGTTGGCAATACGATAGCCGTTTTCATGTGCTTGAATACTCTTTCCATGGTGCATTCCTAATTTATCATTAATTTGAGGATAAGGTTTTGGGTTATCCCTGACGATACGTGATACGTGAAATACTGCTTTTTTCCAAGCATGCTTTTCTAGAAAACAAGTTGAAGTATGTAAATTTTAGTGAATTTTAGTTTTTTCCAAAGGGAAGTATACTAAGATAGAGATAAAACAATCAAGAGCTTTAGGCGTATTTACGAAAACTTTGTCGGTTACTCTTTACATAACAATGACTTACTACATAGCGGTATATTTTATTTTATGAATATTTATTTGGATCCAAAAAATATCAGCATCGATTACTCTTGAATATATAAAAAAAACATAATAAAATCATACATTAGGGACAAGACATTTTGAACCTTAGCCCTATAAACCAGCTTTAAATCCGTTGTCTTATAGTGGATTTACTTATAATAAAGTCACCATGTTCTGATAATCATTATCAAGCAGTCTACGAACTCCTGTCACAAGCCAGTAATTAAAACCTATTAGCCCCGCTAAATAATGTAGATAAGATACCATGTGTAACCAACAGCCAATAAATCTCATTATCATTTATGTTATGGGATTTCGCAACAGGCCATCCTTAGCATTAATCATGAAATAAGCAAGATTAAGTAACGTCAAATACTACTGTATAAAGAATAGATAAATTACACTGCATAAACAGGTATTATTTGCTCTTGGTTACTTTGAATCTAAAAGACATGTTAATGGTGAGATGTTTTAAGCTTGGTAAAAACAGACTCTAATGCCAAGTTCTGACACTGAATGTAGAATTGTGATAGATAATAGCAAATATATAATAAAACCCTGCTTGCTCAAAACGTAGCATCAAAGCTTTACCTGACCTAAATCTTACTGAAAAAGCAGATTCACGCAAAATTTGTATACCAAGCATGGATAGAAAAAACCGAACAACACTGTTTTATGATACGGGCTATGTCAATTTTATATTGAACTAGCTATAGCCTTAACCCTAAAGCAATATAAGTAAGGAGTCATACAAAACAGCAGCGCAATGTCTTGATAGTTTGTAATACCTTAGATTTACATAAAATCAGAAAAGAAGAGGTAGTATCCATCGAATAGCCCCTCTTCCTTTATAAGTGAATCAAAATACAGAAATAGCTTTTGTCAAAATGTGGTTAATCAAGTATTGACGAAGTGATAGTTTGATACTTATATGATAAAAAATATATTTTACAAATACCATTTCTAACCCACCTTATCCCACATCTTACTTAGACGCTTCGGTGATACGGCCATACGGGTTTTCATTGGCTGAGAAAATAGCTGAATGCGATATTCTTCTACCATCCAGCGGTATTCGCTAATGGCGTCTTTGTCCGCACGCCCTGCTAGTCGCTCCATATGTAAATCTAATGCATAGACGCCATCCAGATCCGCATCCAGATTGTGCTCAAGGCGTTCAAGACGAATCTCTAACGCTTCTAGATAGCGTGGATACTGTTGCCAATGGCTATAATCCATGCGATAGACAAAATCAGCCAGATGTAAATCCTCTAGCTGATCCTCGATATCCTCGATAGACTCACCGAATATCTCTCGATCTAGCATTAATAAGCCTTGGCGAATACGCTGCCATCGGGTATAGACATTTTTGAGAGTCTTAATCACGCTTTGACCAGTCAATAAAAAATTGCCAGCCACGACTTCTAAGGTTTTCTCATACTCTGCTGAGGTAAACGGCAATTCCTCAGCCAGCGCTACCGCATTATCATCTGCATTTTCAGGCAAGTCTGTACTGTGATCAAATAATATATAATGCTCTTCAAGCGCCGCGTCTAATGCTGCATCGATGATGATAGTCTTAAGCTTACCCATATCGCCAAGTGGTGCAAAAGCCAATTTAAAGATACTGTCAACTTGACTAGTAAGCTGCTTTTTCTTTGCGCCAAGCTTGCTCTTAATTAAGGCAAGTACTCCGATACGATGCGCCTGTAATGCCGCATTAACATCCGTATATTGATGAATCGATACCGCTTCACCTGCTTCATCAGCGACCAAAGCCGCAAACTGCTTCATCACCACGCCTGCACTATGATGGTTTTTGCTAAAGGCAAAATGTTCAGGGAACTCAGTATGTGCCCCTTGCTGCTCATTAACGGCTTGACGGGTTTCACTGGCATGTCGAACCTGCAACGTTTGCAGGTCACGACCTTTTTCGATAATACGGTTTTTATCATCGACCACACAGATTTGGGGCTGCAAATAACGGTCAATAGTAGAAGGATTAAATTTATCTGGTGTCACTGACATAATACCGCGACGATTGAGCGCTTGGCAGAGCTGTTTCAATAGTCCTTGTCCACCAGCGGGTTGCAACTCGTCAAACAAACCATCAGCCGTATCAGGAATAGGAACTATCTGACGACGGATATCTTTGGGTAATGACTTAAGTAATTGCAGCACTAGCTCATAGCGCCAACCAGGTACGCCCCACAATAGCTCAATTGCATCAAGCTGCGGCAACGCGACAAGCGGTACGCGAATGGTTACACCATCATCATCACTTGCCGGATCAAAGATATAACGTAGCGGTAGTTTTAAGTCACCCAACTTCCATACTTCTGGGAAGTCTCCCGTGGTCGGTGCTTGGCTATTAAGTACATCATCATCGGTAAAAAATAAATGCTTGGTGTCAGATTTTTCAACCTCAGCGCGCCAGTCTTCAAAAGATTTACGACTGGCAATATGCTCAGGGATTTTTTTGTCATAAAACTGGTACAGCGACTCTTCATCGACCAACAAATCACGGCGGCGTAATTTATCTTCAATGCGTTCGATGTCTGCGATTTTATCCATGTTGTGCTGTAAAAATGGCGCTTGGCGACCCAAGTTACCAGTGACCAGGCCATCACGGATAAATATTTCACGTGACTCGCTGAGATTGACTTGCTCATAATTGGTCAGCTGCTTACTGATAATAATCAGACCAAATAAACTAATCTGTGCATACGCTTTGACGCGACCTGTCTTCTTCGACCAATGCGGCTCAAAGTAATGATACTTCAACAAGTCACCAGCAGCGGAGATAATCCATTCTGGTTCAATTTTGGCCACCGTACGCATGAATACCTGAGAGGTTTCTACCACCTCAAATGCCATCACCCATGGTGGTATCTGCTTAAATACCGTACTGGCTGGAAATATCTTGGCTTTTTGTTGGCGAGCTGCGAGATATTCGCCACGATTTTCAGTTTTGTGAGCAATAGTAGAAAGTAGACCTGTCATCAACGCACGATGCAGGTTCGCGTACTTAACTGCCTTTAGCTCTTCATCTTCAATCGCCGTAGGGTCGCTAGTAGTAGCCTCTAGCGCCTTGCCTTTAGCAGCAGCTTTGGCATCATTGACATCGGTAAGCTTTAAATCAGTGACCATTTGCACCAGCTGGCGATGCGTTTGATGCCACTCTCGTACACGTGGAAAGCTCAGATAATTTTTCTTAGTAAACTGCTTGCGCTGATTACCAGACAGCTTATTTCCGTCTTCATCCTTTTCAAACAATGCTTTCCATAGGCTTAAATAGAATAAGAAGTCAGAGTCATCTTGGCGAAACTCAGCATGCTTTTGATCCGCTTGCTGACGTTTATTAACAGGACGCTCGCGTGGGTCCTGAACTGCAAGTGCGGCGACAACGATAAGCATTTCACGAATACAATCAAAGTCAGAACCAGCCACCAACATACGTGCCAGCCTTGGATCGATTGGCATACGTGCCATCTTTTGACCAGTAGGCGTCAAAGCAAGATGATCAAGACCTTTTTTTGGTTTTGGTTTATTGGTTTTATTCGCAGAAGTGGCTTCAGTTTTAGAAGTAATTGCCCCTAGCTCGTCGAGCAATTTATGCCCGTCCGTGACCAAGCGGCTGTCAGGTGGCTCAATGAACGCAAAATCATCGACACTACCTAAGCGCAGATTGGCCATCTGCAAGATAACTGATGCCAAGTTAGTGCGTAGAATCTCAGGTTCAGTGAACTCTGGACGACCGCTAAAGTCTTCTTCACTATATAGACGAATACAGACACCCGGCGCAACTCGACCACAACGACCTTTACGCTGATTGGCCGCTGCCTGTGAAATCGCTTCAATAGGTAGGCGCTGTACGCGTGAGCGGTAGGAATAACGGGAAATTCGCGCAAATCCTAGATCGATAACATAGCGAATACCGGGTACGGTCAGCGCTGTCTCAGCCACGTTGGTCGCGATAACGATACGTCGACCACGACCGGACGGCTGAAAAATACGCTGCTGCTCTTCATAGGTCTGCCGCGCAAACAAAGGTAATACTTCGGTGTGCTTAGGCCCATGACGCTCTAGCACCTCTTGTGTCTCACGAATCTCGGCTTCCGTCGCGGCAAATATCAAGATATCTGCCTGATCAGCATGTCCTTTGCTTTGTGCATCACTAAAGCACTCTTCTACTGCGGCAACGATGGCACGCGGTAAGTTTTCTTCAAAGTCATCATAACTGTCATCATCGGAGCTCGTAACAGGCTCATCAGTGAGTGGACGATAACGAACTTCTACCGGAAAGCTTCGACCCTCGACATTAAAGATTGGCGCAGGCACTTTACGTTTAAGTTTGGCATCATAGTGACTAAAGTATTCACTAAAGCGTTTGGTATCTAGTGTCGCTGAAGTAATAATGACTTTTAAATCAGGACGCTTGGGTAGCATCTTTTTCAGATAACCCATAATAAAGTCAATATTTAAGCTACGCTCATGTGCTTCATCAATGATAATCGTATCGTACTTACTCAAAAACCGATCATGACCCAGTTCAGCCAATAAGATACCATCCGTCATGAGCTTCACGACAGACTGCGCTGTGCCTTGCTCATTAAAGCGAATTTTAAAACTAATGGTATTCCCTAAGGGTTCGCCCAATTCTTCCGCAATACGGTTTGCCACACTTCTCGCTGCTAGTCTCCGTGGTTGTGTATGCCCTATCTGCCCTTTGATGCCACGTCCTGCCAGCATCGCAAGCTTCGGTAACTGCGTCGTCTTACCAGAACCGGTCTCACCTGCGACGATAATAACTTGGTTATCGATGATGGCTTGAATCAAATCATCAGCACGTTGACTCACGGGCAAATCAAGGTTTAGCTTGGCTGGCAAGTCTGCAGGAATGCTATCAATACGCGCCTGTACTGCTTCTTGAGAGCGCGTTTTTATTTTGTCGTATTGCTCGCGTTTTTTCGTTAACGCTTCATTGGCTTTTTCGTTATTCTCTTTTTTACTCGACACAACGGCACGTGCCAGCTCTCGCTCTAGACGAGTCAAGTAATAGCTGTCTTTGGCGAGTACTGGCAAATCAGCGCTTATATGAGATTGAGCAGCTGTTTTATCATTGCTCGGTATGGCACTGTTTGGTGTGGCACTACGCGATGTAATACGTAAATTTTCGTGATTTATGCTATCGCTTTCTTTATTCGGATTTATAGTGCTATTGGTTTGACGAGCAGCATCTTCGTTAGATGCTTGTGTGGTATTCTCAGAATTATTGGGCATATTTACTTAGGCTATTTATTATTTAAAAGTGTTTAGATTATGGGGGTAATTTGAGTGTGATTCAAGTTGGTTCTGATGTTTGGTTGGTAACCAAAAAGGCTTTTATTGATTTTCAAAGCGCTCAGTCAAAAGAGATTCAAGCTCGTCAGTCATAGGTTTAAATTTAAAATGCTCTGGCTCCATTTGAGCAATCAAAGCATACTGATCATTTTCAATCGAGTTATTCTCACAAGAAAAATGATTCATCTCCTGACCAGTGATGGCATTAATGATGTAAAAAGAGGTATCGCCGTCTTCGTACTGTGACAACTTATAATAATTATTCGGATCTCGCATAATGAGACTTGTAGCATTAAGATATTTTACATAATAGGCATCCTCAGTAGCTTGCTGTGCTTCTAGCTTTAAAGGATTACCTTGAGTGGCGAAATAATACTTAAGCATATAACCAATATCGCTATTAATCACATCCAAACGTAAATGCTCACCGTCTTCCGTGACACATTGATATATCATAAAGGGTTCATACACACGTGGATTAGTGGTCGTGTTTTCATCTTTCACACTCTCCCATTCCATGCCCATAATAGGTGCATCTAACATGACACCTCCCTCTTCCATCAATTTATAACCTATCGGTACGTCTTGAGCATTTACCATAGATTGAGAGCTTGATAATTCACTGTTATCTTCTATAGCATTTTCAGCCTCGTTACTTGATACTTGATACTTGATACTTGATACTTGATACTTGATACTGCTGTAGTGTCATCAGATTTTTCTGGTTCATTCTTATTATTCCAAAACTCTACAGCCACTAGAACAATGAACAGTCCTATTCCAATGCCAATACCTGCAATAACCCACTTAAAAAATCCTTTTATGAAATTTTGCAAATCCGCTCGCCCTATTTTATTTTTGTGAATGAGTTATTTATTCAATAATCTTGTTAATTATAATTCCAATTTTTTTAAATTCTTGATACTCAAATAGCCAACATATTCTTTATCTGCTAAATCCTCACCTATTGATTTATCGACACTATCGATAGGCTCAATCACTAACTGAAGGTCTGATATCAGATCATTCACGTTATATATATCGTCTATATCCACTTCAAACTTATCATCAATATGTGAAGCAGCATCAAAAGGTGAGTTGCTATCTTCAAAAGTAAACTGCTGATAAAACGCACTTTGTTTTGCTTGTTTGATAGCCCCTGCTTGATTGGAGGCAACGATGAGTAACTTATAATGAAATTCTTCAAAACTGCCCTGCTGGTATCCACCGAGATTAATGAAAAACAGCTTTAAGTCTTTACTATGATCAGTTCGATTGTCAACTTGCTTACTGGGCTCAACCAATTTAATGGTATAACCATCGACGTTGGTAACCGCACGATACGAGTCAATATGCCACTTGTTTTTTACTTCTGGCCAATGCTCATTGATATCTGCGATTAACTCACTCACCTGATTGGCCACACCGAAGAAAATATCGTGCTGTTCAATCAACCGACCTTTGGGCCGAGCGCCCAGTTGAATCATATATAGGATTGGCATAAATCATTGCCTTATATCGTCATTCCACTATAAAAGTATGACAGCTTTAACCTCGCTTGAAGTATCAAATATACATCTACACTCGGTTGCCTTGTACTACTTTTAAATTGAATCGACTATAGTTAAAGTTATGAGGTAGATTATTAAATAAATAATGTCATACCAAGCTTACAACACACGCCCCGTTCTCAGTGCAAATGCCCAATCTTCTCGACCATTCTTTGAAGCTAATTGAGCAGCAGCCTCATAATCGTAAGGCACTTTAATATGCTCTGCTTGCCAGCGTTTCCCCTGCTCGGTATCAACACACCTAATGATTGCATAACTTGCATGAGGAGAATAGGTCTGCATCCTATGGATATTAGGTAAGTCATCTTCATAGGCAGGATAACCAACGCTACCAGTATTGATAACCATTTGATCGGTCGATAGCTTTACCGTACGCGGGATATGGGTGTGACCACATACGACAATGTCACTATCAATACTATTGAGCAATGCCAGAATATCTGCATCGCTACGTACTTTCGGTTGACCCGTTTCTATATTTTCCAACAGATATACCATATCGTCTGTCGGCGACCCATGGCATAGGTAGACATCCTTACTTAAATGACAGTCAAACGGCAGGCCTTGCATCCACTCAATAGCCGACTTAGGCAAGTCTTCGATAATAAAATCTAGCGTTGGATTACTTTCAATATCTGCCGCTGTAGCCTCATATATCTGCCTATCTTGGTTACCACAAATGGTAATAATATCGTCTCGATAGGTCATCAGCAAATCATAAGTTGCTTTCGGTGCGATGGGACCATACAAAATATCACCAAGATTGACGATTTGCTCTACATTACGGCGTTTTATATCTGCTAGAACCGCCTCTAGAGCAAAGACATTGCTATGAATGTCGGAAATTGCAGCGATGCTACTTATATGCTTACTATTTAAATGCTTCATATTCATGGTTTCATATTCCAGCCAAGGTTGGATTTAGATAACAGTGATGGAAATTAAAAAAACCCGATGTTTAAGAATCACTTAAAACATCGGGTTTTGTTTTATGGCCATATTCCTAACTAGTCTACAGTAAGAAGAAATACGCCCATAGTCCCACCACAAAGGTGGCAATAATATTAAGGATAATACCAGTACGAATCATCTCTGTCTGCTTGATGAGACCTGTACCGAACACAATAGCATTTGGCGGGGTAGCAACAGGTAGCATAAAGGCACACGACGCACCAATACCGATGACCAATACTAGCACTTCATGTGGCAAGCCCATCTGCTCTGCAATAGCAGCAAATACTGGTACAAGCAATGCGGCAGATGCCGTATTAGATGCAAACTCTGTCAAGAAAATAATAAAGGCTGAGATTGCAAGCATCACCACCAATAGTGGCGCTGTTTGTAAGCCATTAGCAACCGTCTCGCCTAACACTAATGACGCACCTGATACTTTTAGGATATTTGATAGCGCAATACCGCCACCAAATAACATGAGTACGCCCCAATCTGTGTTGTCTGATACTTGTTTCCAAGACACCAGACCCAAACTCACAACCGCCACTGCTGCAAGTAAAGCCACAACAGCATCTGTATCTTCGATACCAACTGCAGCACCAATTTGTTTAGACAATATCCAGCTAACTGCCGTGACAATGAAAACAGTAATTGTTAATACGCGGGTTTTGGTCCAAGGAATAACTTCATCTTGCTCTAGCTTCATAGTACGGTTTAGGTTCGGCTTTAGATACAAATACATCGCACCCAACAGTACTGGTAATAGTATCAGCATCATTGGAATACCAAACTTCATCCAATCAACAAATGCGATATCCAATGCTTTTGCAGCAATCGCATTTGGTGGCGAGCCGACAATCGTGCCCAAACCACCCAAACTTGCTGAATAAGCAATACCGAGCAGTACAAACACAAAAGTACCGCGATCTTCTTTACTATCAACTTGCGTCAAAATACCGAGTGCCAATGGGAGCATCATTGCCGTTGTCGCTGTATTTGAAATCCACATGGACAAGAATGCCGTCACACCAAATATCAAAAATACTGCTGTACTGAGCTTGCCGCCCGACAACGATAGAATTTTTAGCGCGATTTTTCTATCGAGCTTTTGTACATGTAACGCGGCAGCCAAGGCAAAACCACCAAAGAAGAGATAAATAATGGGGCTGGCAAAGCTCTGCAGACCGACTTCAGCATTAAAATCAGGAATGCCAACCAAAGTACCAACTACAACCACTAAAATCGCAGTGATAGTGACGTGTACCGCTTCCGTCAACCACAGCACACCAATGAAAAACAACAAGGCTAGCCCTTTATTGGCATTAATATCGAATGGCAACACATTATAGATAATCATAGCGACAATCGCCGCAATAGCGACAACAATCAATCCTTTACCAGTACCTTTTGGAAAGGTATCGGTAAATAAATACTCATTACCATCGTTAGGTAGATGGCTGTCTAGTTTTTGCTCTGACATAAAACGTCCTTATTTCCTCAAAGACAGTGTGAAAATGCCCTACATATGAAGGCGACTATATATAGTATTCACTTTGTCATTAACCCAAAAAAATACGTGGCTATCATAGCAGATATATGACAGAAAAATTAATTGACAAATTACTTAATAAATTTATACCAGAATATTCTTTTAACCATTCTTAATGCTGACATATTTATTCGAAATAAGTTCTATGTTAACTGTGGCGTAATTATGCATTTTATCTATGACTAGAAATAGAAATGCACTATTTAAAACCTATATAATCTCTGGTTACATATATTCACTAAACAAGTGTACACCGTATGTATACAAGAGTATAGCCGTCTCTCATACTGACTGTTAAGCCAAATAATTATCGACATCTCAAAGCCTATTTCTATTAGAGATTTATGCTAGAAATACATAAAAATAAACAGGAGCACTTTATGACAAACGCAAATAAAACTGACTCAACCACAAAAATGGCACCAACAGACATCAATCAAGACGGTCTAGCCAAAGAAGATCAGCAACGTACTGATGACTCTGCATTAGATATGATGCAAGGTATGCACGAACATGAAAACCACAGCGAAGAAGACGATAAATAAATTACCGCTTCCTGTTTAAAGCAAAAGAGAATAGGCACTTATCGTTATGGTGAGTGCCTTTTCCGTCTTGGCTCTCTTTTTTCTGGCAAGTGATCTGATGCATAGTTATATATAAACGCTGCCGTCAGTACGATAGTGATAGGCACCAGTAACGCGCCATAGCCTACTTTGGCATATAAAAATGCCCCGACGACACCGCCCCCGCAAAAGCAGTACCAGATAATAGCCTGAAAACCTAGTGTCGGCTTGCTGATTGAACGACCTGCTAACCAATTACCAATCGCTGCACCCATGTCCGACGTCAATCCTGTGAGATGAGTCGTACGAATGACGGCACCGCTATAAGTTGCCACCATGGCATTCTGTAATCCACAAGCCATCGCAGCGGCTAGCTGCCCTAAATAATCATGCTGCTGGTACAACCAATAGCTAATCAGCAGTAATGACGCCTCGAGATATAACGCACGGCCATAACGTTTACCCAGCTTTAAAGGCGCTTGTCCAATCACGAAACCACTCAAGACCGCACCCGCTAAAAAAGACAGCAGCAGCGCACCAATATACAAAATACTGTGCACATCTAAATAAGCAATCGCTGATGCAAACAAGCTCACGTTGCCAGTGACATGCGAAACTGATAAATTAGCAAAGCCCATTAATGCCGCAGTATTGACGCAGCCCGCACTAAACGCAAGCACTGCACCACCCCACAATATCCACTTTGGTAGTTTAGTTATCATATCTACTGCCTGAAGGCTAACTTAAAAATGGCCTCTAGTATAACCAAAAAAGGCAGCCAATTGGCTGCCTTCCTTATTTCTTAAACGCTATTTTTCTTAAAAGCTATTTTTTAAACAATGCTATTAAGTATCTAAGAATACTCTTAATTATATAAGTCTTAATTATATAAGATAATTACTTTGGTTCGTCCAGCATCATTAACTGCTCGCTGATGGCAACGGTATTAAAACCAGCATCAACAAACATAATCTCTCCAGTAATACCGGATGCCCACGGAGATAGTAAGAACAATGCAGCATTCCCTACTTCTGTCTGCGTAATATTACGCTGTAGTGGCGCAATTTTTTCGCTGATATCAAGCATTTTACGGAATGATTTGATGCCACTAGCAGCAAGCGTACGGATAGGACCTGCTGAAATCGCATTAACACGGATACCTTCACCGCCCATAGAAGTCGCAAGATAGCGAACACTGGCTTCAAGACTGGCCTTTGCCATGCCCATGACATTGTAGTTCGGTAATACTGAAATGCTACCTTCATAAGTCAATGTCAACATAGAGCCGTGACGCATGGCTAGCAATGCACGAGCTTCTTTGGCCAACGCAACAAAGCTATAGCTTGAGATATCGTGCGCAATATGACTGCCTTCACGAGTGGTCGCACTGACAAAGTCGCCGTCTAGCTGATCCATCGGTGCAAAGCCAATTGCATGTACCACACCGTCAATACCATCACCCCAATGAGCAGTCACTTGCTCAAAGCAAGCAGCAATAGACTCATCAGACGCTACGTCGCACTCTAGTACCAAATCTGCTTCGAATTTTTCTGCAGCCATATCCACACGTTTTTTGATCTTATCGTTTGGATACGTCAAAATCAGTGAAGCACCTTCACGATGTAGCGCTTCTGCGATTGCCCAAGCGATAGAGAGTTTGCTTGCAATGCCCGTTACGACAAATCTTTGTCCTTGAAGTAGCATAGTATTTCCTTTTGAATCGATCAAATTTATTGATATTAAAAAATTATTTAGAGTTGTTATATATGACAGATAGCCAGTGATAATTAAACACAAATGATAGGTGAACTATTATACACGAATTAATTTAAGTAAACAGTCGTAAACTAGATTTGCCTACAATGGTGCCTAATATTGATTAAACATTGAACTACGAACCACAGCAGTATGAAGTTAAGCAGATTTCAAGTATAATCACAGCCCTTCCCAGCTTGCACAATTTTTATAATAATCCTTTACAACCGTTGTTTGTAAACAAGGATTTAGCGTTAAGCTACACCCACATTTTGGATGGCTGCCAAACTTATGAGTAACACCCTAACAATAACATCAAATTACCAAGAGAGCGCCGATTCTTATCGTCAATTGATCGGCTCAACTGGTGAAGACTTGCACCGCCCTGGTCTTGAAGAAACACCCATGCGTGCCGCAAAAGCTTTTGCCCATTTAACCCAAGGCTATCATCAGAACTTGGATGAAGTCGTCAATGATGCGCTGTTCCCATCAAGCAATCGTGAGCTAGTATTGGTACAAAATATTGAATTCTACTCATTATGCGAACATCATATGTTGCCGTTTCATGGTATCGCACATGTCGGCTATTTACCTAACGGACAAGTCTTGGGCTTATCAAAATTTGCCCGTATCGTTGATATGTTTGCCCGTCGTTTGCAAGTTCAAGAGAACCTAAGCGAACAAATAGCACAAACTATTATGGAAGTCACTGGTTGCCGCGGCGTTGCTGTCGTGATGGATGCAGCACACATGTGCATGATGATGCGCGGTGTCAATAAGCAGCATTCAACCACGCGTACGATGTCCATGCTAGGCGAGTTTGTCCATGACAATCAAGCGCGCACGGAATTCTTGAGCGCGATACCTAAGCGTCAACCTGCTTTTTGATTATTAAAATTAATAGTCATTAAATATATAATCATTAAATATATAGTCA
>NZ_JBVFXW010000058.1:0-16664 GCF_055522395.1 Psychrobacter sp. TPE 89C | reverse complement strand
TCTAGCTTCTAGCTTCTAGCTTCTAGCTTCTAGCTTCTAGCTTCTAGCTTCTAGCTTCTAGCTTCTAGCTTCTAGCTTCTAGCTTCTAGCTTCTAATTTCTAGCTTCTAATTTCTAGCGAGCATATTTAGGACATTTGGTAAGGGTTTCTATTTCTATTGTTTAGGGCAGTTAGCAATAATTACGTCATATAGCGACATTAATACAAAGTTTTTTATCATTTTTTAAGCGGTATTCCTATACAATTACTCTGTGGTAGACCAATAGCTTTGGCCTGTCAGTACCTAATAGTGACTAGTCAGTTATTTAGTCGATTTATGTTTGAATACAACCAGTTGAATATAGTCAGTGAAACATGACTTAGATACTAGAGAGGTGAGCAAAATTACTACAGATAGTAGACTGAGTGAGCCTAATTCTAGATCCAATTTAAACAGCTTATAACTCTAATATTATTGATAATAAAGGATATCTTATGCCGAACAATACGCGCCCAAAAACAGGTCAAGAAGCTCTTGAGCTTCTGAAAGAAGGAAATGCACGCTACGTTGATAGCTTGAGCAATACTGATCCGATGATGCAAAGGCGTCCGGAGTTGGTCAAAGACCAAGACCCTTTGGCTATTATTTTGGGTTGCTCGGACGCACGTGTACCGGTTGAGATTGTATTTGATCAAGGCTTGGGTGATTTGTTTGTGATTCGAGTCGCTGGTAACGTAGTAGCACCATCACAGATTGGCTCGATTGAATTTGCGGCCGAAAAATTCGGTACCAAGTTGGTTGTCGTACTTGGACATTCACATTGCGGTGCGGTTACGGCTTGCGTAGAAACCCTCATTAATCCTGAAACAAACTACTCGCCCAATTTGCAGTCCATCGTAGATCGCATCCGTCCAAGTGTTTATAACCTGCATGAATTAGCAACTGCCAATGGTCAAGACGTCGATGCCGATGAGCTAGTTGATCGCTCTATCCGTGCCAACGTGCGTATGTCGGTTAGCCAACTGAAGCATGGTTCGCGCGCATTAGAAGACTTGACCAATAGCGGTCAGTTGCTAGTCGTTGGTGCAGAGTATGATTTAGAGACAGGCAAAGTACGGTTCTTAGACAGCTAATAAACCGCCAAAATCGGCCACATCAAATAAGTACTATTACAAAATCCTCTCAATCCTTTCGTGATTTTTTATTATGATAAGAGAGTCAAGCGCGTAAAAAGCCTTTACGCGCTTGTTTTTTTTAACTCTATATTTTGTCAATATTAGGATAATCATGTCTATATCAAATAATGGCTCAGCCACCGATAATAATAACGAATCACTTATAGCCCAGCCGACTAGCAGCGTAAATACCGCTGGTGTTCAGTCTATTTCAGGTCAGACGACTGGCTTTACATTCAACCATACGATGCTACGGGTAAAAGATCCTGCCAAGTCATTAGCGTTCTATACGGGCGTCCTTGGAATGACGTTGCTAGCAGTAAAAAAATTCCCTGACATGGGGTTTGATTTATACTTTTTAGCCAAGCTAACGGAGAGTGAGCGAGACAACCTGCCTGCTGGTGATGACTTAGAAATCTTTGCCTTTCGTCAGCGCGGTATCTTAGAGTTGACTCATAACTACGGTACCGAAACCAAAGCTGATTTTAGCTATCATGATGGTAATCAAGATCCACAGGGTTTTGGTCATATTTGCTTTAGCGTGCCGAGTCTGGATGAAGCGGTGGCTTGGTTTGATAAAAATAACGTCGAATTCAAGAAGCGTCCAGAAGATGGCAGCATGAAAAATATAGCCTTTATCAAAGACGTCGATGGCTACTGGATTGAGATTGTACAAGCTGACTTGATGGGCTAAGTTTTAAGCGTTTGAAAGCTTTGAATATTTGATAAGTATTCGTAGCTAATACTTATCAGTAAACCTAATGATCAATATGACCAACCAAAGGAGTGACACCTAGATGCCAACCTCTGAGGCAGAAACGATAACAGGTACAGAGCCAACAACAGCTGCACTAACGTATCAAAGTATTATTGATTCTGCGAATGGCATATTTATTGGTTTTGTCGAGCGTATTCCATATTTTGTCGCCTCGATTATCGTTGTCTTAATCTTTTGGTTTCTGTCGATACTCTTCAAAAAAATCGTCTACAAAATCTTAGGTAGTCGCAGACGGCATCAGAACTTGGTCAAAGTATTTCAGCGAGTAGGTGGTGCTTTAATTATCTTCGTAGGCTTTATGATAGCCATGGTGATAGCTGTGCCGGAATTCACCCCTGCTAAGCTAATCGGTGCACTCGGTATCGGTTCTGTCGCTATTGGTTTTGCATTCAAAGATATTTTTCAAAATTTGCTGTCTGGTATTTTACTACTCATATCAGAGCCGTTTCGCATCGGCGATCAGATAGTGTCTGGTGAATATGAAGGTACAGTCGAAGATATTAAAATTCGTGCAACCACCATAAAAACCTATGATGGTCGGCAAGTCGTTATTCCAAACTCTGACTTATATACCTCAGCGTTGACGGTCAATACTGCCTATAAGCAGCGCCGGTTACAACTGGCGGTGGGTATTGGCTATGAGGATGATATCGAAGCGGCAAAAGCTGAGATTTTAAAAGCGCTAGATAGGGCAGATAGCGTGTCAAAGAAAGCTGAGCCGAGCGTGATTGCAACAGGTTTTGGAGATTCAACGATAGATTTGATGGTACGTTGGTTTATTGAGGATGGCACGCAAGCCAATAAAGTTGCCTCTATTCATCAAGTATTTGTAGAGATTAAACTCGCGCTAGATGCAGCAGGCGTAAATATTCCATTCCCGATTAGAACGATAGACTTGAGTGACTCATCAGTGATGACGATCGTCGATAAGCTCAATGAGCAAAAAACCATCAATGTGGAAAAGACAGTGGCAGAGTAATCAAGCTATCACTAATATCCATAAACGCTAGTTCCCATAATAAAAAACCGCCATATCAAATGATGTGGCGGTTTTTTTATGCTGATCTACTGGCTATCAGTATAAAGATTTATTCATCTTTTGCTCTAAAGTCTGTATGGCATGACTTACAGCTCGCCCCAACTTGACTGAATGCAGGCTTGATATCATCCATGCTAGTGGCTGTTTGAGCGGCAGCACTTAGCTCAGCAGTAACTTTTTGGAAGTTATCAGCTTCTGCACGGAAACCATCAGCATTAGACCAAACGGCTTCAGTCGCATTACCCATGTCTTCTTGGTTTTCGAAATGGCTCCACGGCATACTAGAATCTTCTGCTAAGAATGCTGCTTGTTCTTTAACGACGTCCGCATCAAAGGTATCTGGTGCTTTGGCCATATCACCCATGACGCCCATTGCATCGCCCCAGTTTTTCATGCTGTCTTGACGGGCTTGTATATCAGGGCTAGAGCTAGACTCAGTTGAAGTGCTACAGGCGGTTAGACCTAAGGCTGCTGCCATTAAGGTGATACCGAAGATAGATTTCAATGATTTGTTAGAATGAACCTGTGCCATATAGATTACTCCTTTAAATTTGGCTAATAGTATGCGTATTTGCAGACGGTGGCTTTGATACTGTGGTCAAAATCAACTCATAATTACCTGAAAGTATGTCCGCTTATCAGTGATTTTTTTTAAATTTAATCTGTATTGTAACCATTATTTGCGTAGCTATGGTTAAAATAGTTGTTATATCATCGTAATATTCAAAGTGACGATAATTATCTAAATCATATCATTGAGTTGGCTGACATGCGATACATCGTGGTTTTAATCAACCATATTGAGTTCAAATAAATGGCAGTCTATATTTCTATGAAGATGATAAGCCCCATATGATAAAGGTCAGCTATAGCAGCTGACCTTTATTTGAATCTACTAGACAATAATCTAGTAGACATTGCTCACCTTTATTATATTCACATAAGCTATAGAGTCAACCACTCACGCGGCTTTAGATAAACGTCAGTCAACTCAAACTCCGGTGAGCCTTCAGTAGGCTCAAAACGATAATGCCAACTCGCCAGTGGCGGCATACTTACTAAGATAGACTCGATACGGCCATTGCTCTGTAGTCCAAATAGCGTGCCGCGATCGTAGACCAAGTTGTACTCAACATAGCGGCCACGACGATACAGCTGAAATTCACGCTGCTGTTCAGTAAAAGGCGTGTCTTTACGCTGCTCAAAGATAGGTGTGATACCGTCAAGATAGCCGTTACCCACTGCTTTCATAAAGTCAAAGCAGGTCTCAAAGTCCCAACCACGACTTTCAGTATTGACATCATCATAGAATAAGCCGCCGATACCTCGTTGTTCATTGCGATGACGTAGGTGGAAATACTCATCACACCATTGCTTAAAGTCAGGATAGACAGTATCACCGAAAGGTGCACACAGATCATGGCAAACTTGATGCCAGTGGACGCAGTCAGCCAGTATTGGGTAAAACGGTGTCAAATCAAACCCACCACCAAACCACCAAATCGGCGCTTCGCCCTCAGCTTCCGCAACGAACAAACGAACATTGGCATGGCTAGTAGGGACGTTAGGGTTTTTGGGATGCACGACCAGTGACACGCCCATGGCTTGAGCTTTGCGGCCAGCGATATCGGGATGGCGCGCTGTTGCTGAAGCTGGCAGGTTGTGCACGTGGATGTGGCTAAACATCACGCCTGCTTTTTCAATCACGTCGCCATCTGCTAATACGCACGAGCGACCACCGCCACCTTCCGGACGCTCCCAGTCATCAGGGATAAAGGTTGCATTACCACCACCATCACGCTCTTGTGCTTCTAGTGCTTGGCAGATACGCGCCTGCAAATCGACTAAAAACTCACGTACTCGTGTGATGTCATTATTGGTCGGTGTTACCACTGACTCTGACAGGTCTGTCTTATTATCTATATTTGGAATACTCATAAAATATCTATTTATTCAGGTGTATTGCAGTGTTGAAATCTTTATCCAATAGATGTCCCATACGGTCACGCTTGGTCGCGAGGTATTCAGCATTCATATCATTGACCCCTACCAATAATGGCACGCGTTCTACGACATTGATGCCATGCTCAGTGAGATAAGCAATTTTGTTAGGGTTATTAGTAATGAGTCTGACTGCATCAACACCGATATGAGCGAGCATCGGCCCACACATGTCATAAATACGTGCATCCGCAGGCAAGCCCAACATCAGATTGGCGTCTAACGTATCATGACCTTGATCTTGAAGGGCATAAGCGCGAATCTTATTGGTGAGCCCAATACCGCGACCTTCTTGGCGCAGATATAAAATAGCACCACAGCCAGCCTCTTGTATGGCTTGCATCGCCGAATTAAGCTGCGGACCACAGTCGCACTTCAATGAGCTAAAAGCATCGCCAGTTAAGCACTCAGAATGAATACGAATCAAGGGAGCTGGTTGCTCTGATTGCCTCGTTGTATCTGGGTCGACCACAGGCAGCCCGACGGTCAGCATCACATGCTCTTGACCGTCTTCGTTTTCAAAGATATGAATATCAAACTCGCCATAACGAGTCGGTAGTTTGGCACTAGTAATAAATTGATATGACATTAATGTCCTGCATAAGCCGGTAGTTGTGGCAGTAAGGTCTGTATTAGCAGTAATAACGCAGCGATGTCATCCTAGCTGTATTAGGATAGTTAGGATGATAGCAGTATAATCTGTTCGTAACACATGCGTGCTGATTGTCTTTATTATAAAAACACACAAAGTTCACAGACGATGCACGATGATTAAAGCGACCATTAAAAAAAAATGCTATTATGCCATACTATTTTGACGGATACAGTGACAAGTCTTTACCCTTACATTACTATGTCGTCACGAACATTCGATATTGATGCAAAATAATAAGGCATAATATCAACCCCTAGTATGGAAGCGCTGTCTATTATGACGGCGTGTTTGTTGTTAGGCGCCGCGTAGGTATAGATACGTAGGCATTGCATGAATAATTATATGGTCAGTTACATCAATAATGATGTAGATATTATTGACGTCGCTTAGCTATAGTTATCTTTATACTCTAAAGCACGTCTTGTCAGCAGATTGGTAGGTATCGTACGGTTTATGCAGCAGTCACCTCATTCCCCACAGTCTCAGTCCGTATCTGCGTCAGCCATTGAATCCGCTGCCCAGCTGTCAAATTTGCAGCAGACTTACGCTGTCATTCCGCGTGTGCGTCCAAATACGCCACTGCTTGATAGTATCGATGCGCCATCTGATCTAAACGCGTTTACCACCAATCAGCTTATTACCTTGGCAGATGAATTACGACTGTTTCTATTGTATTCAGCTGGTCAGAGTGGTGGGCATTTCGGTGCCAATTTGGGCGTGGTTGAATTGACCATTGCGCTACATTATTTATTAGATACACCGCAAGATCAGATCGTTTGGGACGTAGGTCATCAAGCCTATGCTCATAAAGTGTTGACTGGTCGTCGTGAGCAGTTAGGTACTATCAGATCTAAAGATGGATTGACGGCTTTTCCTGAGCGTGCCGAGTCTGTGTACGATACCTTTGGCGTTGGTCATTCATCAACTTCAATCTCAGCGGGTCTAGGCATGAGCTTAGCGCTGCGCTATCAAGGTCGTGCACAAACAGTGGCCTGTATCATCGGCGATGGTGCAATGACAGGCGGCATGGCGTTTGAAGCCATGAATGATGCAGTACAGCAAGACGCTGATTTGCTAGTCATCTTGAACGACAATGATATGTCGATATCTTGCTCTATCGGTGGATTTCCACGGCATTTAGCCATGCTATGGGAATCAGGATATCAGGTCGATATCTCTGAGATAGGCGAACCTGTTCTATGTCATCGTCCTGATATGCAAGGATTTGATCGCCGTAAGCGTCACAAAGAGATGCGCGATGTCCCGCAGCTAGAAGACAACTTATTTAAAGCGATTGGTTTTACCTATTTTGGTCCATTTGATGGCCACAATATTCCTGAGCTGTTGCGTGTATTGTCACTTGCTAAGCGAGTATCAGGTCCAGTATTGGTTCATATTTATACCACTAAGGGTAAAGGATTTGCGCCAGCTGAATTAGATCCAGTCGGTTATCATGCCATTAGCAAACTGCCTGTTGAAGATGATGAAACAAAGACCAAAGCAGCTGATACTTCAGTAGCTAATGCTTCAAAAGGTAAGCCAGCGTTAAAATACTCGCAAGTGTTCGGCCAGTTTTTGTGTGATAAAGCTGCTGAAGATGACAAACTGCTTGCCATTACGCCTGCTATGGAAGAAGGCTCTGGAATGATCGACTTTGCTCGTCATTTTCCAGCACGTTTTTTTGATGTGGCGATTGCGGAACAGCATGCAGTCACGTTGGCAGCTGGCATGGCAACTCAAGGTGTCAAACCGATTGTCGCAATTTATTCAACGTTCTTGCAGCGTGGCTATGATCAGCTGATTCATGACGTTGCGTTGCAGAATTTAGACGTAACGTTCGCTATTGACCGAGCAGGTTTAGTCGGTGAAGATGGCGCAACCCATGCTGGCGTATTTGATTTTGCATTCTTACGTTGTGTGCCTAACATGGTGATTGCAGCGCCAAAAGATGAAAACGAATGTTACCATCTGCTTAATACTTGTTATGACTATCAAGGTTGTACGGCGGTACGCTATCCACGTGGTGTGGGTACGGGCGCGACTATCGAACAGCCAGCACAAATTTATAAAATCGGCGAAGCTGTGGTAGAGTCAGTATTAGGCCCTAATGACGCGCCGAAAAAGCTCGCATTATTGGTATTTGGTACGATGATGACCACGGCTCAGCATGCAGCAGACACTATCGTCAATGGTGATACAGAATCAGAGTATCAAGTGCATGTGGTGAATATGCGCTGGGTAAAACCTTTAGACACTAGCCTATTAGAAATGCTATTGGCAAAAGGCATTACTCATATTGCGACCCTAGAAGAGCATGTAATTACTGGCGGCGCGGGTAGTGCGGTCAATGAGTATTTGCTCAATGAGTCAGCTGCTTTTAAGCATACTCGTCCAGTTATTGCTAATATGGGCATCCCTGATCGCTTCATTGCGCACGGTTCCCAAGCTCAGCAACTGGCTGATTGCGGTTTGAGTGTCGACGGTGTGAGTAAGCAGCTTCGACAGTTATTGTCATAAGTCGTGTTGTTGTAAATCGTATTGCTATAAGACATATTGTCATAGATAGTATTATCTAATTTGATTTAAAGTTAATAATGTTAGTTTGAACAGATAAAAGCTCGATAGATAGAGCTAACGCCTGCTTAGCCGTAGGTGCTGACTTTTTTACAACTTGCGCAGTTTGTGATGACCACCAAAATATGGGCTGGTTTGGCGAACGTAATGGTTTTTTCGTTTTTATCGAACAATTTTAGTATAATGCGGTTGTCGTTTATAAGTTTTCATCTATAAAAGACACGTTTTTTAAATCGCATAGATGTGGTGTGATGCGGCTAGTCTAATCGGCATGTTGTGGGCACAAAGTTAGTCTTATTTTTTATATTCATTCATCAAGCAAATAGGTTATTTATGGAACCCATGGTCGTCATCGCAGCGCGTACTGCTGAAAAAGTTGGTAAAGAGATTTTATATGCGCATCAAAACCGCCACAAAATCGAATTGGACATCGAGTCGAAAGGACTTGATGGATTGGTCACACGTATTGATCGTTTCAGTGAAGAGCTGACGATTGAGACGCTAAAAGCCAGCTATCCGAATCATTCATTTTTGGGTGAAGAGTTTGGTATGCAAGAAGGTCGCGGCGAAGACGCTGACTGGTGCTGGATTATCGATCCGCTCGATGGCACCAAAAACTTCGTTCATGGTGTACCGCAGTTCTGCGTTTCTATTGCTGTACAGCATAAAGGTGTGACTCAACATGGCGTGGTCTATGATCCAGTCCGTGACGAGATGTTCTCTGCTAGCCGTGGTAAAGGCGCGCGCTTGAACAATCGCCGTATGCAAGTGAGTGAACGAAAAACGCTTGATGGTGGCCTATTTACTACGGGTCATCCGCTTGAGCGTAAGCGCAATGGTGAAGTGATTTCTTATGCAAAAGAGCATTTTGAAAGCCTACAAAAAGTCTCTGAAGCGGGTGGTCAAATTCGTCGTTTAGGGTCTGCAGCATTGGATTTATGCTATGTAGCTGCTGGTCGTTTCGATGGTTATTTTGAGATGTCTATCAAGCCGTGGGATATTGCTGCTGGTGAGCTTATCGTCACTGAGGCACGTGGTGTGGTCGTCGATCATACAGGCGCGCACAACTCGATGACTTCAGGTTCTATTTTTGCTTGTAACATCAAACTGTTGAAGCCGTTGATGCAAGTAGTCGTTCCTAGTTGGGGCGAGGCTGTATAAGTAGCAATATTTAAAAGTATTGATAATAAAAAGCTGGTTCCGTTAAGGAGCCAGCTTTTTTGTTGCTTTATCACTGTCACTGCCAACGGTTATACCCTGAAACTCAAGCGTCTTACTGGTCGTTTCTAACAGCGCCAATTCTTCTTCTATCAGCGCGAGCATGTCTTGTACATGAGGCAATGCCTTACTGCAAGCCGCAATACCGAATTCAATCTTATCCAAATAACTGGCTAACGTAATATTCATCGCTTGACCATTGAATACGATAGAAGCCGGATATAGAGATTGCAAGCGCGCACCATTCCAATATAGAGGTTTCTCAGAACCAGGTACGTGGGAAATAATGAGGTTAAAGGCCTGCTTTTTCGGGAATAAACCTGTCGCTAGATTGATACCTTCCCAAGCGTAGGCGATAACGCTGTAGTTGATCACTTGTGCTTGGTTCATACGGCGGAAGCGGCGCTTACCACTGTTCATACTACGATGGATGAGCTGTATCCGACGTAATGGATCGTCTAAATGTGTGCCTAGGTTGGCCAATACAAATGACAACTGATTGCCTGATACGCTGTTATCTGTACGCAGTGACATCGGTACAAAGGCAATTAGTGGCTTACTAGGTAGTGCATCCATCGATATCAAATAGCGACGGATAGCGCCAGCGCAAACTGCCAGTACCACATCATTTCTACTAATTTTTAATCTATCGGCAATATCATTAAAGCGCTGAATATCATAAGACTGCGCTGCGATACGCCGTGACGCAGAGATACGCTTGTTCAAAATACTCATGGGTGCATCAAAAGTACCGACATAGCCATCATCGCCAGAGTTTTTGAGGTTGTCTAGCAATTCTGTGAACACAGGCTTGATGGTAGATATCTGCTCTTTGATAATGCGTCTGATAGATCTTTTCGAAGGGAGTATGGCGTTGACGTGGTTGCGATGACGTGCCATCAAAGACCAGATTGGCAGGGTTACTGGTTCGGTGGGTGACTGCGATAAAGACTTCTGTACGAGTCGCATGGCAGCAATACCATCTACCAAAGAATGATGAATTTTGAAATACAAAGCAAAACGCTCAGGATCGCCTTCGTTTTCTGGCTGAATGCCTTCAATCACGTGACATTCCCACAAAGGCATCGCGCGATCTAAGAGACGTCCATGCTCTCTTGAGACATACATGAGCAGTTCGCGCACCCGTGCAGGTTTTGGTAGTGCGACATGATGAAGGTGATGCTCGACATCAAAGTTTTTGTCTTTTTGCCAAAACGCCATATGCTCCAATACTTGGTTAAAAGGGAAGCTTGGCGGTACATCAGAGTCTTGCATCTGCTTGACCAGCTGATAGACAAAGTCGCTGTCGGCTGTATCTGGCACTTCAAATAAAAATAAACCACCGACATGCATAGGTTGTTTACGCGACTCAAGAAGCAAAAATAATTGGTCGACTGCTGTGAGAAGTCGCATAATAAATCCTTTTATGACGATGTGGTTGATTCAATTTAAAAGTGGGACAAGGCAATCAAGCATAAGTGTATAGATAATACTTTAAGCAAGGTATTCAATGAAACAGTGATTAGGTTGTGTCGAACATCTACCACGGGCCGCTGCCAACAGTAGAATGTTCAACAAGTCCTAATTTTTGACTAAAGATAAACGTCTAATATAATAAGTCCGACGTCGTTTTTTCTTATTATTTTATCACTGATTTTTATAATGGCGTGTCGTTAGAGATTTTACTGAAAAAAGTATCCGGTCTGTGGCGAGCTAGCAGTCGCCATTTTGCGTACCGGCATACGCCCTGCTAAGAATGCTTCGCGACCAGCCCACATGGCATGCTTCATGGCATGCGCCATCATAACTGGGTTCTGGGCGTTAGCAATCGCAGAGTTCATCAGTACACCATCACAGCCGAGCTCCATCGCAAGTGCTGCATCAGAGGCGGTGCCAACGCCTGCATCAACTAATACGGGTACTTTAGCGTTTTCAATAATCAAGCTAAGCGTATGACGATTGAGCAGACCAAGACCTGAACCAATCAAGCTACCTAGCGGCATAATAGCGACACAGCCCATGCTTTCTAATTCTTGTGCGACGATAGGATCATCTGACGTATAAACCATCACCTCAAAGCCATCATCGATCAATACTTTGGCGGCTTTTAACGTTTCCATTACGTTTGGATAAAGCGTTTTTTCATCGCCCAATACTTCAAGCTTAACCAAGTTATGTCCACCCAATAGCTCACGCGCCAGCTTGCAAGTACGAACGGCAGTTTCGGCATCGAAACAGCCAGCAGTGTTGGGTAATATGGTGTACTTATCAGGTGAAATTACATCCAGCAAGTTCGGCTCATTACTGTTCTGACCGATATTGACTCGGCGAATAGCAACCGTGACAATCTCTGCTTCTGAAGCAGCAATAGCAGTACCAGTTTCGGTCATGTCTTTATACTTACCAGTGCCAACCAACAATCGAGAAGAGAATGTACGACTGCCTACAGTAAACGTATCTTGTGAAAGTGGTGTAGGGCTGGTAGTAGAAATAGCGGCTTGTTGTGACATAAGGATAATCCTAATAGCGGGCGAACAAAGGTGACAAACGAAGAGTTGGTTCAATAGTAAAAGTTATTCATCGTAGGCAGTAATTTTATGGCAGGCGGCAGCTTCTCATCATGATGGTGAAGACCAGATAGGCAGTATCCAAAATCGGAGCCTTGCTACTCACGAAAAACAAAATGTTATTATAACAAACTCATGCGCGCTTACAGACAATCTTTACCCAGTTTAACGATTTAAGCAACCCGCCTCTTTTATCATCAACTTTATCAAGGCAGACGACAAGGTATGCAGAGGTAGCTATAGTAGTGATACATATAGCAATGGTACTTATGAGTCATACGTTGCGACGGGCTATGCGTTGTAATACTGTTGAATGAGAGCTAGAAGGGTGTACGCGTCAATAGGACTCAGCGATAGGCGCTGATAGGCTACACAATATTATAGAAGAGGATAGGACGTCAGAAGAGCTTAGGATGTTAGAGGATTTAAACAGAGAATATTGTTGCTGGTTATATAAGTGCTAACCTCAATCAACTACTAAAACGATGCGCTATACAGATATAAAAAGTGTACAGCGCATTATGTCGCATTAACTCTAGATGAAGTATTGGCTATTTAGCGGCTTCGTCATTTACCACTGGTTGGTTATTTTGTTCTGTTTCTGCCGGAGACTCTGTAGCAACTGCTGCAGCTTTTTCATTCGCTTTGCCTTGACGACGCGCCTCTAGCTCAGATTTGGGTATCCAAGCCCATGTCATCTCAACCACGATTGGATCGCGATCGCTGTCAGACTCACGGTCATGAATCACGCAAGGTATAACCATTTCACCTTTTGGCGTATTTAAGATATCTAAGCGCTGCTCATCAGATAGACTTGCCACTGCTGCAATTTGACCCTTTTTAATGGGGCGATAAAAGTTAACCGAATAAGACTTAATTAATAACACTCGGTCAGAGGGTAGGTTTAAACCCAAAATAAACCCTGTGGCCGTTTCAGCCAGTAGGGTAATGGCCACTGCATGAATAGAGCCAATATGATTCTGTACAGACCGTGTGTTATTTAAACTGACAACCACTTGATTGGGATTGACCGTTTCATAATAGACACCTGTTGTACCAACATAGGGCACGACTTTGCCAAAGGCTTTGGACAAGATGCTTGATCGTGCACCGGCAGGCAAGTACTTAGTCACTGATAACAGTTTGGTGAATTGGTTGCTGATGGGCTTAAGTGTGCTGGTTGGCTTTTCGACTGGCAATCTTGTGTTGTCAGATACTTTGGCTGGTAACTTATTGGTCAGCTTGGTAGGGAGTTTTTTTAATAATCCTGACATACAAAATTCCTTAACTTAGATTCGTTGAATGAGATTTTGAGTAGTAGCGTGTATCATCATAGCGGAAAAATACAGAGTATTATGCAAGCCGCTATACTCACTATGTTACATTAACTGCTGCTGTCCGACCATTATTAGAATGAACTGATGCGCTTATAAAACAACACTGATACGGTGATGTCTTGGACACTAGAAACAGTTTAGCTCGTAGCCGTGTTGTTCAAAATAATGCCGTTAGATGCCATGTGGCGTGTCACGCTATAATGACACCGTTTTAGCATACTTTATTTATTTTTCTCACGTACCCCTTATATGCTGGATGACGCTATGCCCGACACATCAACTCATAAGCCGACCAATATTATTTATACAGGTGTGGCTGGTACGGGTAAAACTTATCGATTGCTACAAATTGCTAAGCAATATACCGACTACTTACCTAGAGCCAATCCTAATGATTTACTAGCACAACTGTTGCAAGCGCTCAGCTGGCGAGATGTCGTCTGTCTAATATTTTTAGATTTACAATCCAAAAATCAAGACTTGGTCAAGGTGCCTGAAATTGTCAATCATGAGTTTTTTGTTGCCAAGGCATCGCAGAATGAGCGAGAGAAAAATTTAAACAGTACGGCTTGGTTAGAGCTACGTAGACATAGCCCTGCTGATTCAAAGACTGTCAGCTATGATAATCGTGCGAGCCAAGCTTACTTTGATAAAGACAACAGTGGTGCATGGTATTTATTACCAGAAAGCATGGAGTTATTAACAGGTTTATCGCAGCAACTAGAAGAGTTTCAGCAGGCAAAGCGCGACAATGGCACCAGTCAAAATCAAGCTTTCAGTCAGCAGCATTTTAGCATGGTGAGCTTCCATCAAGCTTATGGTTATGAAGAGTTCGTTGAAGGTATTCGTCCTGTGATGGTGGCTTCTGGTCAGTCAAATAATGTTAATAATAGCCCGTCTCAAATGAGTTATGCGATTCAAGATGGAGCATTTTTAAAACTATGTCAGCGCGCGTCAAACAATCCCAAACAGCGTTATGCCATGCTGATTGATGAAATAAACCGCGCGAACGTGTCACGAGTATTTGGCGAACTACTCAGTCTGATCGAACCCGATAAACGTACGGGTATGGCAAATGCCATGACGGTGAATCTGGCATATTCTGGACGGACCTTTAGTGTTCCTGACAATGTCGATATTTATGCGACTATGAATACCCAAGACCACTCTTTAGCCCCGCTAGACATGGCACTACGCCGACGTTTTCGGTTTATTGACTGTCCACCACAGCCGGAACTACTACCAATTATCAATCTTAGTAAAGGCTCAGAAACGTCTAGTACAGCAGAACATAATGAAGCAGAAACCATAGATTTGGCCAGACTATTAACAGGTTTAAATCATCGCATTATTCAGACGCTAGGGGTCGATTCGCAATTGGGTCATGCATTCTTATTTTCAGTAACGATTCTTGAACAGCTACAAGACGCATTAATCGAACAAATTATTCCGCAATTGGCGCAAGCGACTGGCGGACAAATTACTATGCTGCAGTATATTTTTAAAGATGAGCAGCAGCCAATGAGCACACAGTTTATTCAAGATAGCCAAGCACTGATGACAAACGAGTCAAATGCTCAGATCGCCAATCAAAATAGTCTAGCTGCACAAAATCAGATGTTTTCAGGGCATCACTTATTTCTCGATCAGTCAGTCAATACAGGTAGCTATAGAATTAATAGCGACCTTATTGCCAAGATAGACGAGTTTATAAAACCTGCTGTCTACCAGCGTTTATATTAATTGGGTTATTAAAAATTGATAAATAACGATGGAAGAAATCAGAGTATCACCAGCAATAGTATCAATCGTAGTGGTATGGGTGCGCCTGATACGAACGTTATCACTGTATTTGAGCATCAACGCCTGACGGCTGACAGTTTCTTACAGATAGCTGATTTTCATTGGCTGATGGCACAAGAGTTCTCGGTGTTCAGTATCAAACGTCAGCAAGGACAGTGGCAGCTGAAAGTCGGGCACTATATCGGTATTATTCTCTTGCCTAGTGGTATGGTACTAGAGATATTGCCAAAGCTTAATCCGTCTATTCAAGACAGCAATCTCGCACAAACCCGTCAATGGGTGCAAGGCATGATGTCTGATTTGATTGGTAATAGTGATCGAACCCGCAATAAACTGCCTCATACAAAAAATTTAGGCCAGATCAGTACTCAGCTTACGTCATTACCGATAGCCGCATTGCCTTTATCAGATTGGCTGGTCACGCAGTTTTTGCAGCAATTGGCACAGCAGCAACCGACCAAGCATTATCAATCGCAGACCCACAACCAAGCATCGCTACAAGGTCGACTACTCATCAAAGAGCAGCTGCGCCATAACAGCATGCAGCCGCATAAGTTTGTCTGTGAGAGCAGTGTGCTGAGCCAAGACATGCAGGGTAATAGATTGATTAAAAGTGCTTTGATGCTATTAAGCCCACTATTAAAACAATCCACTACACCTAAATCTTTGCAAGCGTGGCAATCAATATCTATGCTAAACAAGCATGAGATGCAGCGGCTTGAGCCTATATATCATCAAGCAAAGCAACAGCTAGTCGGTCTGCCACTTCACATGCAAAAATTACAGACGATGCAGCAGCTGGTGGACTTGGCTTATTGGTTATTGCAACAGTCAAATACCGAAACGGGTCACATGATTGATCCGAATAAAGCATCCACACACAAACAAACATCACCACGATTGTGCCTATTGATTGATATGAATCAAGCCTTTGAGCAATGGGTCAGTCAGCGTATCGCCTCAATGTTTAGCCAAGTAAGTCCAAATTATAGACCACTATATCAAGCGCAGAGTGTCTGGCTAAGTGATACAGAAGGGCAGGCCTGCTTGTCCATACGACCTGATTTACTTATATATAAGACAGCGATTGATACTGATACTCATGCCGATACCCATACCCACCAAGGTCAGGACAATACAGAAGCAGCTTCTCACATTAACGTGTCAGGTAACTATAGTCATGTCATCGATATCAAATGGAAGCATTTATCCCACGCAGCGAGCATTAGTGCCAGTGACGCTTATCAATTGACCAGTTATGCGCAGGCTTACCAAGCAGATCAGGTCTGGTTGGTCTATCCTGTACAAGGTGATGAGAGACAACCGATAGCACTTAGTCAACGGTCTCTGAATGGTCAAGATATTGATAATAATATGAATTCTGCTCAGTTATGGCTCATACCATTTAATGTCTTTACTGGAACGATAAACGAGCGCTTGTGTTCGGCCTTGAATCGAGTATAATGACGCTATCGATGGTTAGCGCCGTCGTAGGAAAGACTTTTTGTTTAAGCTGTTTTGATGAAAAGTAGGTGTT
>NZ_JBVFXW010000057.1:0-16950 GCF_055522395.1 Psychrobacter sp. TPE 89C | reverse complement strand
TAAACCTCAAATTAAGTACTCAGTGAGGTTTTCTTTTTTACTAGCGATGCTTTATTTTTATAATAATGTCTAATTTTTACCAGCGATGGCCCAGTGGGCGATATCTGCGATCAAAGTGACCATATCCGAAAGGATAAGGTGAGCGTAAATAGTCCAAATCTTGCTGGCGGATATAGTAGTAGCGCCCTTGTGAGTAGGCTTCTTCCAACTTCTCGATACCTTCTAGTGGACAGACCGCTTGCCACTCATAACCTTCGCGGCCGAGTTTGTAAGCCGTGAGCTCGGTGCAGTAATTTTTGAGCCCTTGCTGGCGCCCCTGTTCCCACTGTATCCGATTGGGTGTCGCACCGCCTATACTTGCACAGCTACCTGCATAGTGGCCGAAATAAGCGCCTGAGCGGCCACGGCTGCCATCTGTATAGCCGACTTCTTGCCAGTTACTGGCTTGGCATTGCTGCGGTGTGAGGCTTTGAGTGGTTGCACAACCTGACAATGTCAGTAATGCAGCACCGACCAGTGATATAGAGATACCAGATTTGCTCATGACTTTATTGACCAAATGGTGAGAAATATCGGTAGTCGATGAGTTTCGCTTAATAAGATAATTCATAATAAACCTGCGCGCGTTTAAAATTATGGTTTATCATAGCACTTTTTGCGGCCGACCACTTTTTCTATCTTATTATTAGGCTGGCTTTCAGTGCTACTAAGTAGTTGATATATCAATATATATAGTGGTAATGCTGTGGCTTAAATGAGCCTGCGTTGAATGGCTGCTAGCTCATCATGCTTGATTTTTCGTGGTTCGTGCTCATTATAAGCATCTATATAGTATTACTTTAATTCAGTCAAAAGGTCAGACCATCATGGGCATATTTATTGGCGTTCTCATTGTACTATTTGTATTAGGGAGTATGATGGCGCTCAAACCGAACGGTATCGATCAGCGCTTGGATAAACTGCGCATGACGGCGCGTCGGTTACAGCTCAATCCAAAGCTGGTTGCTTGTCCTGATTGGATTAAAGGCAAAGACAACGAGTATGGCCGTGGCATGATGGGTCAATACTGCTTGGTGCTAGATGACACTCAATTACCGCATACACGTTATCAAGTGATTGATGGTCAGTGGCGTCCAGATAGTAGTTTTGTCGATATGACTAGAGATACGACCAAACTCACTATCCCGAGTGCCATTCGTTCCAATTATGGTCATGCGGATACCACGGTCAAAAAAACCAATTTTAGCTTGGATAAAGTACCGCTCGATTTGCCAGTCAGTATTGAGCCGTTTATAAAAGGCTTATGGACCAAAGCCAATAGCATTATTATTTATTGGGAAGACATCGCTTATGTACGTCCATTAAGTAACCCTGCTTATCATCACTCGTTGATTGAAAAAGACCTGCTAGCGTTAAAAGAAAATTTGGAAAAATGGGCTATAGAAGTACAGAAAACCTAAGCAGGGTAGTAAATGATTTTTTAATCTCCATTAATAACCAATATGCAAGCGCTTTTGATAGACTCCCAGTCATTTTCAGTTGACAGTTTAGCGCTTAGCAGTGTAACGTCTTTATAACTATATCTTTATATTATGGTTATTGTTTGTTTTATAACTGTTTTTATGAGCAACTATCAGCGCCATGGTCGAATGTTTAATGCGCCTCAATACAATAATTCGCTGAGCTATTATAACCAATTATTATAAATTGCCATGCCGCTGAATTTATTCTTACTTTTAATTTACTTATATTATGGTGTCGTAAAATATGGCAAAAACCGCAGCCAAAAAAAGTACAGCAACTACTGCTGACAGCCCAAAGGGTAAGTCTTTGGTGATCGTAGAATCACCAGCCAAGGCGAAAACTATTAATAAATACCTTGGCGATGACTTTATTGTACGCTCAAGTATTGGTCACGTTCGTGATTTACCAGTTGGTGCGAGCAAGAGCGCCAAAAAAGCAGCAACGACCAAAAAAGATGAGAGCCTAAGCAAAGAAGAAAAAACTCAGCAAGCCTTAGTAAGGCGCATGGGTGTAGACCCAGAGCACGATTGGGCAGCAGTCTATGAAGTATTGCCAAACAAAACCAAAGTCATCAAAGAGCTAAAAGCGCTAGCCAAAGACGCTGACAAAATCTATCTCGCAACGGATATGGATAGAGAAGGGGAAGCAATCGCTTGGCATCTAAAAGAAGTCATTGGCGGTGCTGATAGTAAGTATGAGCGCGTGGTCTTCAACGAGATTACCAAATCTGCTATCCAAAATGCCTTCAAACAACCATCCAAGCTCGATATTGACCGCGTCAATGCTCAACAAGCACGGCGCTTTCTAGACCGTGTGGTTGGTTTTATGGTATCGCCACTATTGTGGCAAAAAATTGCGCGCGGTCTATCAGCAGGTCGTGTACAGTCAGTCGCCATGCGTTTGGTAGTAGAGCGTGAGCATGAGATTCGCGCCTTTATTCCAGAAGAGTACTGGCAGATTCATGCAGACACGCATATTGCCAATAGTAAAAAAGACGCTGAGCAAATTGGTATACGCCTAGAAGCGACCAAGCAAGGTGGCAAGACGCTCAAGCTGGTGAATAAAGAGCAGACTGATAAAGTACTAGCCATCCTTAATGCAAATGACTTTATCGTTAAAGAGCGTGAAGAAAAACCAACACAGTCACGTCCTAGTGCACCATTTATCACCTCAACATTGCAACAAGCCGCCAGTACACGATTGGGGTTTTCTGTTAAGAAAACCATGATTTTGGCGCAGCGCTTATATGAAGCTGGTCATATCACCTATATGCGTACCGATTCGACCTTTTTGTCTGGTGATGCACTAGCGGCGGTACGTGGTTATATCGAAGACAGCTATGGCGCAAAGTATGTGCCAGAAAAGCCGAACTTTTATGGTAATAAACAAGGCGCACAAGAGGCGCATGAGGCCGTTCGACCTTCTAACGTCAATATGAAGTCTATTCAGCTTAAAGGGGTTGAGCGTGATGCAATACGCCTATATGAGCTGATTTGGCGTCAGTTTGTGGCCTGCCAAATGCTACCAGCAAAATACCTGTCAGTGAACTTGTTTGTTGGCGCTGATGATGTTGAGCTAAAGGCCCGTGGTCGTACTATGGTGTTTGACGGCTATACCAAAGTATTGCCACCAGCAAAGACCGATGACACGCTATTACCTGATGTTAAAAAAGGCGATAAATTAACGCTAGATAAGCTAGATCCAAGCCAGCACTTTACCAAGCCTGCACCTCGTTTCACCGAAGCCAGTCTGGTCAAAGAGCTTGAGAAAAAAGGCATCGGTCGTCCATCGACGTACGCTTCTATCATCTCTACCATCCAAGATCGCGGTTATGTGAAGCTTGAGAATAAGCGTTTATTCGCTGAAAAAATGGGTGATATCGTTACTGACAGACTGACAGCAAGTTTTCCAGATTTGATGGATTATACGTTTACTGCCGCATTAGAAGACAAGCTTGATCACGTGGCAGAAGGTGAGCAAGACTGGAAAGACGTGCTCGATAATTTCTACGGCGAGTTCAAAACGACTCTGGATCGTGCTAAAGAAAAAGACGGCATGCGTCCAAATGATCCGACCGACGTACCAGATGTCCATTGCGATATTTGTGACCGTCCAATGCAGCTGCGTACTGGCTCTACAGGTGTATTCTTAGGGTGTACTGGTTATAATTTACCACCGAAAGAGCGCTGTAAAGGCACTAAAAACTTAATGCCAGTCGAAGCTTTCGCCAATCTCGATGATGCCGAAGGTGAAGAAGACGAAGCGGCCGAAGTCAAAGATTTGATGGAGAAAAAACGCTGTCCGAAATGTGGTACAGCGATGAATGGCTATATCGTCGATGGTGGCCTGAAGCTGCACATCTGCGGTAACAACCCTGATTGTGACGGCTATATTTTAGAAGAAGGTAAGTTCGAAGTACCGGGTTCAGATGCCCCTACCATCGATTGTAATAAGTGTGATGGGCAGATGGAGCTGAAGACGGGACGTTTCGGTCCTTACTTCGCTTGTCAAAAATGTGACAACACTCGTAAAGTACTAAAAACAGGCGAAGCAGCACCACCGCGTATGGATCCTATTCACTTGCCAGAGCTAAAATCGGTCAAGCATGAGGATTACTTTATCTTGCGTGAAGGCGCAGCTGGGATGTTCTTGGCAGCATCTAAGTTCCCGAAAGTAAGGGAGACACGTGCACCTAAGCTCGCTGAACTAAGAGAAATCAAAGATAAGATAGAAGACAAGTTCCAGTATCTCTTTGAAGGCCCAGACGAAGATCCTGAGGGTAACGCAACGATTTTGCGTTGGTCGCGTAAGAAAAAAGAGCAGTATATAGGCTCTGAGAAAAATGGCAAAGCCACGCGTTGGGGTGTGTACTGGCGTAAAGGCGAGTGGGTAGAGGAATAGTATTCAATATTAAATTAACTATCGTGCTATTGCAGCGTCAGATTCATTTCATGTAATAGCACGATATTTGCTTCAATATCTATTATTAATAAAAAGCCCCTCTTGGATGATCCAAGAGGGGCTTTTTTATGGTGCTAATGAATCTTTATCAAATGTTATTACATCGTTTCGATAATACCGCAAGCAACGCGGTCGCCTGCATTACCCGCTGGCTGACTGGTATAGTCATCAGTACCACCATGAACGATAAAGGCTAGGCGATTAACACTATATTTACCCGCTTCATTAGCAGATATTTTCTTATTTACATAGTTGATGGTCGCAACGCCATTTTCATTGGCAGTTAGGTTAGGTAGGTCGCCAGCATGACCATTCATATCGTCTGGGTTAGAGTGTGGCTTGTTATCTGGATTGAAGTGACCACCTGCCGCTTTGCCCATGTCAGCACAGCTACCTGTTTCGTGGATATGTAGCGCCACTGTCTGACCTGGATTTAGGTTCATCAGCTTACCGTATACTTGTACGCCGTCGTCAACTGGGCGTAAGAATACTTGACCAACTTCTTTTTTATCACCACTTACAGTGTGTATGGTTGATTTTAAAGTAGGTTGGCTCAAAGGATTGCCTGTTTGCATTTGGCCCTCTACTGTTTGGCAACCAGTCATCGCTAAAGCTGAACCACATAATAGAGTACTTGCAAGCATCATTTTATTCATTATTTTCTCCAATTGTTTTAGTCATTATTTTTAGTCGTCATTAAATTTCGAATATCTATGGTTATTGTTCTATTAAGACTCGTATCAATATTCGTTAACATCGGAGTTATTATAGCCAAGGTAACCCTATAGTTATTCATCAAATGCGCAACAATCAGTTAATAAATGTAAGTATCGTATGGGTTTGAAAAACAGACTTAGCTAAATATTTTTTGAGATTAAACGAATTTAGATATATAAGCAGTACATCTTTAATAATAGTTGGATGTTCCAAGAATAAATAATGAATATGCATAAAAAATCCGCCCATCATATGATGAGCGGATTTTTAGAATCTGTCAGATTGAGCTAATAACAGAACACTTATTAACTGTGCAATGCTTTACCTTTGGTTTTATCAACCGTTACTTTAGCAGGCTTGATTGGAACTGGCATGCTCACCAAAGCAACCTTTAAGATTTCTTCAATCGTCGCGACTGGCTGAATGGTTAAGCCTTCTTTCACGTTATCAGGGATATCCGCCAAATCACGCTCATTGGTCGCTGGAATCAATACGTGCTTGATACCACCGCGATGTGCTGCAAGTAGCTTTTCTTTCAGACCACCGATACGCAGGATTTTACCGCGCAAGGTAATCTCACCTGTCATCGCAATATCTGGACGAATGGCAATGCCAGTTAACGCAGAGACTAGTGCTGTCGTCAGTGCACCACCAGCTGATGGGCCATCTTTTGGCGTAGCGCCTTCAGGCATATGCACATGGACGTCTGTTGTTTTAAACGTCTCATAGTCAATGCCCAAGCTTTCACCGCGAGCACGAACCACGCTCATCGCTGCACGAATCGATTCTTTCATAACATCGCCAAGTGAACCCGTAAAGCTAAGCTCGCCTTTACCTTTCATAGCAACTGCTTCGATAGTGAGTAACTCACCACCGACCTGTGTCCACGCCAGACCAGTAATACGACCAATCTCAGGCTCTTCTTCAGCCAGACCATAGTCATATTGATGGACACCGAGATAGTCATCGATGTTTTTGTCATCGACCACGATTAGCTGACGTTCTGCTTTTTTCGGAGCACGTGCGCCATGTGTCTCAACCGAACCGCGAACGACTTTACGGCAGATTTTATTCACTTCACGCTCGAGATTACGGACACCAGCTTCACGTGTATAGCTACGAACGATACTGTGCAGCGCTGCTTCAACAATCTCAATCTCGCCTTCTTTGAGACCGTTATTTTTGATCGCTTTTGGCACCAGATACTTCTGTGCGATATTTACTTTTTCTTCTTCGGTATAACCTGGCAGACGAATAACTTCCATCCGATCAAGGAGGGCTGCTGGAATATCCATGCTGTTGGCAGTACAGATAAACATCACTTGCGACAAGTCTAAGTCCATATCTAAATAATGGTCGTTAAACGTATCGTTCTGTGAAGGATCTAACACTTCAAGCAATGCTGATGCTGGATCACCACGGAAGTCTTGCGCCATCTTATCGATTTCATCTAATAAGAACAGCGGGTTTTTGACTTCTACTTTTGCCAATGACTGAACAATTTTACCTGGCATCGCACCGATATATGTACGGCGATGGCCACGAATTTCCGCTTCATCACGCACGCCACCAAGTGCCATACGTACGAACTTACGACCAGTGGCACGGGCAATCGATTCACCCAGTGAAGTTTTACCGACACCTGGAGGACCGACGAGACATAGAATCGGGCCACGAAGTTTTTTCACACGTGATTGCACGGCGAGATATTCTAAGATGCGGTCTTTTACATCTTGCAGGCCATAATGATCTTCGTCTAATACGGTTTTGGCTTTATCTAGATTGATAGATACTTTAGTCGTCGCATTCCACGGCGTGTCCAAAATCCACTCAATATAGTTGCGTACGACTGACGATTCACTCGATGCAGGTGGCATCATTTTGAGTTTTTTAAACTCTTGCTCCGCTTTTTTGCGGACATCTTCTGGCAGGTCAGCATCTTCTAAGCGCTGCTCAAGTTCAGCGACATCATCATCACCATCGAACGCGCCGTCATTCATATCTGACAGCTCATTTTTGATGGCTTTCATTTTTTCGTTTAAGAAGTACTCGCGCTGATTCTCTTCCATTTGCTGACGGACAGCTTCTTGGATATCTTGTTCGATATTTTGCTCAGCACTTTGTTTGACCAAGTATTCAGTCAAGGTATTGATATGCGTTTTGATATCGTCTTTTTCTAAGAACGATTGCTTGATATCAAGATCCATCGACACACGAGTTGAGATGAAGTAGACCAACTCAAGTAGGTCGTCGATGCGTTTCGCCACACGAGTTAGCTCACGGGCATTACGCAGACGTGCATCAGCATAGCTTTCAAAGAGCGTGGTCAACGCTTGAATGGTGTTCTTTTGCTGACTCTCATCCATACTGACATCGAGGTCAGCACGCTCAAATCTCGCCATCAATAGCGTGTCGTGGTCTTCTATATTGTCCACGCGCGCACGATATTGACCTTCGATTAATACCTTGATGCAGTTTTCATCGCTATCGTGTGGCATGGTGCTGACGATGCGGCACACCGTACCGTATTGATATAAGTTGTCTTGATCAATATCTTCGGTCAGCGAATCTTTTTGCGCCACGACCAGTACTTTATTACCATACTCAGCTTGTGCCAGTTCAACGGCTTTGACCGATGGTGCACGACCGACGAACAAGGCAATTTGCATATGTGGGTAGACGACCACATCTCTCAATGCCAATAACGGTAAGTAGGTGTCGTCTTCAACGCTGTCTTTAGCATTGTCGTCTTCACTAGTACTGTCTTCGCTATCGTCATCTTTGGCAGTATCGTCGTCTTTTGTAATATCTTCGATACTGTCAGACGCGGTATCTAGGTTGCTTTTTGACGCATGACTAGACAAGGTGTCTGGCAGATTATCATCAGCAACAGTAGATGAAACGTCGACATCTATGTCGATATTGTCTTGGGCTATTTTATGTTCACTCATATATTTTTCCTCGTTCACCAGACTTGTAAAGTCAAGTTCGTGGTTCATGTTTAGATAAATGGTGCTCACAGATAAAATTGCAAGGCTTGTACTCAAACTCACCTGCTTAACTGTGCAAAATATTTATATCTGGCTGAGTATAGATCGTCATATGGTGATGAGCTTTATGCGTCACTGGTGAGAGTCAGTATATCGGAAGTAGCCATACAAGAGTCATAGAAAGCAGTCATAACAGGTGCTTAGAGAACACTTATAAACAGCATCTATCAAATATCTATTGGGTTCTTCGCATAGGTTTTATAGGCAAAATAAGGTAAACTGTCGCGCGTCTTAAACGCTGTGTTTTAGAGTAGAACGCTTTAGAGACACATTCGAGAAAAAGTGTTTTTAAGACGATGGCGATATCCATAAATTATGAGATATCAATAAGTTTAAATTGAACCAAAGCAAATAGAATACGAGGCAACACATGGCAATCAATGCGGTACTGCTGGCAGTCATCATCATGTTGGGGCTGTCCCTTGCGCGAGTGCACGTGGTGCTCAGTTTATTAATTGGTGCGCTGGCTGGTGGACTAATAGCGGGTCTCGGTATCACTGAGACTTTAGAGGCGTTTCAAGAAGGTATCCGCAATGGTGCAGAGATTGCACTATCATATGCGTTGCTTGGGGCATTTGCGGTTGCCATTGCTCATTCGGGATTGCCGCAATCACTGGCAGGATCCGTCATCAAGCGTATTGATGCGGGCGGCACCAGTGGCATGATTAAGTACATGCTGTTTGCAGGCCTCATTACCATGAGCTGCTTTAGCCAAAACTTAATCCCTATTCATATCGCCTTTATTCCTTTATTAGTACCGCCACTGTTACTAGCATTCAATCGCATGCACATTGACAGACGTCTGATTGCTTGTTTGATTACCTTTGGTCTGGTCACCACCTATATGTTTATCCCATATGGTTTTGGTGATATCTACCTCAATCAAATCATGCTCAAAAACGTGGGTGAGGCGGGCATTGATGTTAGTGATATCTCTGTCACTAAAGCGATGGCGATACCAGCCTTAGGCATGTTTATTGGTTTGCTGATTGCTGTCTTTATCAGTTATCGAAAGCCACGCGCGTATCAACAAGTTGCCATAGATAAAGAGGCACATGATGCGGTCGTAGAGGGTGATGCATTGAGCAAAACGGCGGCTGATGCACAGTCGCAAAGCAAGCTAAAAACGCTGGTTGCACTGGCAGCTATCGTGACTGCTTTTGTCGTACAGCTTTATACGGATTCGCTATTACTAGGTTCGATGTTTGGTTTTGGTGTCTTTATGGCCACTGGTGTGGTGAAGTGGCGTGAAGCAGATTCGGTCTTTAATGACGGTATCAAGTTGATGGCGATGATTGGCTTTATTATGATTACGGCGCAAGGGTTTGCGGAAGTCATGAAAGTAACTGAGCAGATTCAGCCGTTGGTCGATGGTGCGGCGTCATTGTTTGCGGGCAATAAAGCGATCGCTGCGTTTATTATGCTATTGGTTGGTCTGATTGTGACCATGGGTATTGGCTCGTCATTCTCGACGATTCCTATTTTGGCTGCGATTTATGTACCACTATGTATCTCGTTAGGATTTTCTCCATTGGCGACTGTGGCGATTATCGGTACGGCTGGCGCGTTGGGTGATGCAGGTTCTCCTGCGTCAGACTCGACTCTAGGGCCAACGTCTGGTCTAAACATTGATGGACAGCATGACCATATCAAAGACAGTGTGGTGCCAACCTTTATTCACTATAATATTCCGTTATTAATATTTGGTTGGATAGCGGCGATGGTACTGTAAACGTACAGAGTACAGCCTTTAAATAACAGCAGATAAAATAAAACAAGACTTAGAAATAAGTCTTTTTTTATTTTAATAAGAGATAAAAAAGGTAAGAATTATTGTGAAAATACAGGCGTTTCTTTATGAACTAAGCCATTTTTCATCTCTGTTATGGTTTTAAGTAGAAGGTAGCTGAAAAAAAGCTGAAAAACCGGATCGTAGATATGATCTAGCGCTAAATTACCATGCCTATAGTCTAGGAATGATAAACCAAACAAAACCATGAGTATCCCTAAGAAAACGTAAGATATGAGGATAAGAATACGTGAGAATGGTTTTTCGTTGCGCTGTTTTGTCCGTTGTGTTTCTATATAGCTCATGAGTGCGAAAGTATAGAATCCCGCTAGAGTGAAGCCAAAGCTCTTAAGTTCGGCAAGCTCAAAACCATTATAGTCATATATATAAGCAGCAGGCACCAGTAGAAATGATATTACCCAAAGGTAAAAAATAACCTTGAACGAAGCTGGTGACATAAATTCTTTTTTCGTTTTGCTCTTCATGACGGACGATGCCTACTTGGTAATGATAATTATTTCCAATAATTATAGTTTATAGGTAATTTATAAACAATAGTTCGATATAAAAATAAGTATTTATCCGCGCAACATTAGACAAACTTTAAGGTGTATGAATAATTCTAAGATGGCTATTTACTCAATCTCAAGACTTATCGGTGTAATGCTTTTATCAATATCGAAGCTTGCTGTCTCTATATTTGAAGGCTTATTTTCAGTTGTATTAGATCTGAATTTTAGTTGTACATTTTTTTGTCCATCATAGCTAATGCCCTCTATAGTAATGTTAACACCTACAAGCTGAGAGTCAGTTTGATTAATAGCATAGGTCTTATTGTTCAACTCAAACAGTCCTAAATAAGTTGATGTGCTAGGTAAATCAAGTTTATTTATTCCAGACGAGTCTACAGCGCTGTTTAATATAGTGTAGGGTGCTACCAACCTAGTTATTTTGTCATCAGATGAATTTAATGCCATCATATTTCTGTGATCTAGTAGTACTGAATAGTCTGTATTACCTTCTAACGTGCCTTTAGCGTAAGCTCTATTATCACTCTCAACAAACTCATTTATTAGCACTTTAGTTTCCTGATCTGGAAGGGTGATATGAAACTGGTTGGTTGTTTCTAAGTTAAATAATTGCCTCATCATATCTGATTTTTGAGTATTACAGCCAATCAACGATGGTAGCAGAACTGCAAAAACAACAATCAGGTATAAGGGTTTGAGATACTTCATAATAACTCCATTATTTTTTTGACATTGAGTATGCCCTAAAATGTCTTAGTATTAGTAAAAGTGGATGTTAACATACCCAAAAATTACCTATAAACTTAAACTGAAAAGTAGTGTAGGATTGATACAATCACACTTCTATTCTAAATCTTGTAACCAGATGCGTGTGAGCTATATTGGCAATTCCATACAATCTAAATATTAGTCTAAAAAGGAAGTGTAATCACTATGTACTTACTGCAAAGCAAAACTAAAATTTTTAGTACACTCGTTACTATTTTTTGTCTCACTTTACCATTACATGCTAATGCAGAAAATTCATTGGTTGATGCTGTTAAAAGTGCTGAAAATGAATTGGGTGCTCGAATCGGTCTAGCTGTGCATGATTTAGAGACTGAACAACGTTGGGAATACAGATCTGATGAACGCTTTCCTTTAAGTAGTACCTTTAAAACTCTTGCGTGTGCCAATGTGCTGCATAACGTTGATATAGGTCAAGAAAAAATCGATAGAGTCGTCAGGTTCTCTAAAAGCAACCTTGTCACCTATTCTCCTGTGACAGAAAAGCATGTCGGCAAAAAAGGCATGTCTCTTGGCGAGTTGTGTCAGGCAACCCTATCGACCAGTGATAATTCAGCGGCTAACTTTATTTTGCAAGCCATCGGTGGACCTAAATCTCTCACTCAGTTTTTACGTGCTAGCGGAGATAATACAACACGGCTTGACCGCTGGGAAACCGAACTGAATGAAGCAATACCGAAAGATAAAAGAGATACCACCACACCAATGGCAATGATAACGACACTTGAAAAATTAGTGGTTGGAGAAACATTGTCTACAGAGTCTCGTCAACAACTACAATCTTGGCTCAAAGGTAATGAGGTTGGTGATGCGCTTTTTCGTAAAGGCGTCCCGAGTGATTGGATCGTAGCGGACAGGACAGGGGCTGGCGGTTATGGGTCACGTGCGATCACAGCGGTCATGTGGCCTCCCGGCCGCAAACCTATTATCGCGGCTTTATACATTACAGAGACTGATGCTTCGTTTGAAGATAGAGACGCTGTGATTGCAAAAATTGGAACAGAAATAGCAAAAACAGTGTTAGTAGAGCGCCCTCTTAAATAATCTAGTAATAACAAAAGGCGAGTGTAGATAGCAATTATCTATGCTCGCCTTTCTTTTGTTTTTAATTTAGTGCTCAAACGGTGCATTTTTTAATACTCATCATCAAAATCTCTTATCTCACCACTCAAACTATTCAAAAACTCATCGCTTTGCGCCAGCAGCTTATTTAGACGCTCTTCATTGACTAGCCTTGTCATCTCCTCAGAGCTAAAAGGCTGCTCTTGACTGTAGTAACGCAGCTCTCTAGCGTCCTCATTGCCTAATGTTTGCAAATACTCATCCACATTATCAGCGCTAGAATTAGCGTCCATTGCTTGCTTATCATCTTTCATTAAAACCACCTTATGCCGCTTGGCGTAATTAAGCCATCTAATGGCACATCCCACGGTTGCCGCTCTAATTGCTCAACCACTTGAAAGTCATAACACCAGCCAATTTTTAATGGCTTTTTAGCGCCCGACCGATAGCTTTTCCCAAGCGTCGTATCATAGAATCCGCCGCCCATGCCCATACGGTTACCGTGTAAATCGACTGCCACTAACGGACAAATAATCACATCTAACTCGGTCGCCCAAAGTAGTCGACGATGGTGGTTTTGCTTCATCCCTAAATGATGGATACGTGTCGGTATATTGAGTAGCTTTGAATGATAAACAGGTACGAAACGTAGATGTTTATCTTCAAATCCATTGCTAGTACGGCCAAGTGAGCCGACGACTGGTAAGTAAGGAAAATAGCCTAAGCGTTGACACCAGTCCAATATTGGCTGAGTAGGCAGTTCACCAAAGCCATCGTAATATAGTCCAATACGTGCATTCGTTGGCAAGCGCTGCTGTAGCTTAGATAGATGCAAGCTTGCAGACTGAGCAAATTGTCTCCGCGTGCCGTCGCTTAACTGGCGGCGCTGGCGAGTAAAGTGCCGTCTTGGCGGATTGCTAACTGCCGAATCCTCCGCCGCTACGTTTTTTGGTTCAGGATGCATATCTATACTATCCGCTAGTTTATGAGTTTGATGATGACAGCTGCTTTTAGACGTTAGCAATGGCTATTTGTCAATATTCAACGGGTCGTAGTCATGCTATCATAACGCCACTTTATACCGTATTTTTCTTTAAGTGCAGCGGATGTTGCATTTTTTATGGCTCAGCCACACAACAACAAACCATCAAAGAGGGTAGTTATGTCGACACAGAATCAGGCAACTCGTACCGAAAAAGATACCATGGGCAACGTGGAAGTCCCAGCTGACGCTTATTGGGGTGCGCAAACTCAGCGTAGCCGCGAAAACTTCAAAATCGGTGGCGAGACTTTGCCACGTCCGATGATTGAAGCAATGGCACTGGTCAAAAAAGCTGCTGCGATCACCAATGCAAGCCTAGAGCGTATCGACGCTGACAAGCGCGACCTAATCGTACAAGCCGCTGACGAAATCATCAATGGCGGTCTAACGGATCAGTTCCCATTGGTTGTATGGCAGACGGGTTCTGGCACGCAGTCAAACATGAACATGAACGAAGTATTGGCCAACCGTGCCAACGAAATCGCTGGTTCTGAGCGTGGCAGCTACACGCCAATTCACCCAAATGACCATGTGAACCATGCGCAGTCTACCAACGACAGCTTCCCAACAGCGATTCGTGTGGCTGCTGCTCGTCAAATCAATAGCTTATTGATTCCAGCGGTAAAAGCACTGCGTGATACGCTAGCTGCTAAAGCCAAAGAATTTGATAGCATCGTAAAAATCGGTCGTACGCATTTACAAGACGCTACTCCATTAACGCTAGGCCAAGAGTTTAGTGGCTATGTTAGCCAACTTGATCACTCATTGGTACGTATTGATAATGCGCTACAAGGCCTATATGAATTGCCACTAGGTGGTACTGCGGTTGGTACTGGTCTAAACGCGCATCCTGATTATGCCGTAACTGCTGCTGAGCAGTTAGCGACATTGACTGGCTTGCCATTTGTAACTTCACCGAACAAATTTGAAGCACTAGCGGCTCGTGATGCTGAAGTATTTGCGTCGGGCGCACTAAAAACGCTAGCAGCCAGCTTGAACAAAATCGCTAACGATGTACGTTGGTTGGCATCTGGTCCTCGTTGTGGTCTAGGCGAATTGACGATTCCTGAAAATGAGCCAGGCTCTTCTATCATGCCGGGTAAAGTAAACCCAACTCAGTCAGAAGCACTGACGATGGTTGTCGCTCAAGTCATGGGTAACGATGTAACGATCAGCATGGCTGGCGCATCAGGCAACTTTGAGCTAAACGTGTATAAACCAGTTATCGCGTTTAACTTATTGCAATCTATCAAACTATTGGGTGATGGCTGCAACAGCTTCAATGAAAATTGTGCCGTTGGTATTGAGCCAGTAAAAGATAAAATCGATGACTTCTTGCACAACTCATTGATGCTAGTGACTGCATTGAACCGTCATGTAGGTTATGAAAACGCTGCGAAAATTGCTAAAACTGCTTATAAAGAAAACAAAACGTTGAAGCAAGTTGCGGTTGAGTTAGAGCTATTAACTGAAGCGCAGTTTGATGAGTGGGTCATTCCTGCTGATATGGTGAATCCTAAGTAAGCAGTAGACCAAATAATGACCTGCTACGGCGTCAGACTTGCCTAATGTACGCTAAGTACCCTTTGCATTTGTCTTTCTGGTAGCAGCGTCATATTTGTGACGCTGAGAATTTATAAATAAAAAAGACAATAACCTAACTCGGAGTAAACAATGATTACCCATGTACCTGATATGACTTTTAAAACTCGTGTTCGTGATGACTCTATTGGAGGAGACAACCCATTCACATGGTATGATCTAACCACAGATGAGTTATTTGCTAATAAAAAAGTGGTCGTGTTTTCTCTACCAGGTGCCTTTACGCCAACTTGTTCGACCAGCCATCTCCCTCGTTATGAAGCGCTTTATAATGAGTTTAAGGCATTAGGTATAGATGAAGTAGTTTGCATTTCTGTCAATGATGCGTTCGTCATGTACCAATGGGGTCTAAAGCAAAACCGTGAAAACGTTTTCTTACTTCCTGATGGTAATGGTGAGTTCACTCGTAAAATGGGCATGCTTGTTGATAAGAGTAATGTTGGCTTTGGTATGCGCTCATGGCGTTATTCGATGGTTGTCGACAATAAAGAAGTTAAAAAAGTGTTTAAGGAAGCTGATTTTGGCGACAACTGTCCAATAGACCCATTTGAAGTATCAGATGCAGACACTATGTTAGAGTATTTAAAAAGTAATGCTTAGATTTTATTGAGTATGCTTGATTTTTAGAGCTAAACGCTTATAAGCCAGCAGTCGCGTTTAACGTATCGCAATCTATTAACTGAAGCTCAGTTTAATGAGTGGGTTATTCCTGCTGATATGGTAAATCCTAAGTGAGTAGTAGACCAAATAATGACCTGCTACGGGGTCAGACTCGCTTAATGTAAGATAAATACAATTTGCCCTCGTCTTTCTAGTAGCAGCATCATATTTGTGCCACTAAGAATTTAGAAATAAAAAGACCTTGTCGTGTGGCAAGGTCTTTTTTTTGGTTACGTTTTTAATGTTTGCAGCGTGAATAGTAAGCTATAAATTAAATGTTATACCATTAAGTATTATGACTCATGCTAGGGCTGGTACAAAACTCTAAAAGTGTAATGAATCAGTAGTAACCATTTTCATGCTTAACTTTGTTTTTGTAATTTCTATCTTCATTTGCTTGATAATTTAAAGATGAAATTTTATTAACTAATTTTTGAATTGTATTTTCTATTGAATGCAAGTCATGGGCTAAACGTTTTAGCTCATTTTCATCAAATTCGCTTGGATCATCACTATTCAAAATAACATGTTGTTTCATTAAAGCATCGTTACTTAGTTTTTTTCTATGTTCCATAGCTTTTAGCTTATTTTCGAAATAAGATTTTTGAACAAAGATATCGTTTAGCTTTTCCTGATTTTCAGAATGTCTTTGTTTTTTCATTATACTTTGATATCTCTTTCTTTCATCATCTCTTTGCAACTCTCTAATCTCTTCCAATGCGTTTTCGTTAATTTCTTCACCAAAATGCTTAGTTGCAAATTCTAAAAATCTATCAGATTGATACATATGAAACGTTTGTTTTGTCACCATTTGAAACTCTTTTTTGAGTTCAGGTCTTGGACTTAATGTTTTTCCATTAAATCTAATCCACCAATCCTCTTTCCTGTCATCAGTGACTAAAATTACACCTTTTTCAATTTTTTGACTCTCATCTAATATTTGCTTCCAAAGTACTAGATCCCCATACTTACGTATATTCTGTGAGGAGTCATCTTTTTTGTCACCATCTTTATATCCTGGCGGAATCTTATCTAAAAACCTTGCTTTTCCTTCTTGGTATATTTCTTCAAGCTGTTCCTTATTATACTCATTACCTACCTTGCTATTAAAAAGCTCTTCTATTCTGTCTAAAACATCATCTTCATTAATCCTTTTATTGTGAGAGTTCTTACTCTCACTCAATTGCTCACAAATTTCTTTACTTAAAATAGATAGTTTTTTTAAAG
>NZ_JBVFXW010000056.1:0-17364 GCF_055522395.1 Psychrobacter sp. TPE 89C | reverse complement strand
ATTTTTTTCACTTTATTTTAATTATCTACAATAGTTGATAATATTTTTTAGGATTATTTCTCGCTTTGATAGCCGGAATAAAAACGTGATAAACCTAAAAAAATGTGAATATATTGAACGATTTTTTGATAAAAATATTGCTGTCGTTAACTCACCGAAAAGGCTGCAAATGAGATTAGTATTACCATTCAATTCTTCTAAATAGAATGAAATTCTGGATTTAAAAACAATAAGCCAGTCAGAATTTTTTGTTTTCATATTATTCCAAGTAAACCCTATTGGTTTACACGGTAAGCCACGTTATTAGACATGTTTGCGGAATTAATGTTGTAGTCATAATCATTGATATATTGTGTTCATGCTCTATTGTAAATCCTGTATTAATAGCCAACGTTAGCAAGATTAAACCAGAACCAATATAGTCATTACCTACTGCAGCAAGGCATAACTTGTTTTTGATGAGGTATTCATAGATACAAATCAGAGAATATGGCTTGACTGGTGCAAAGGATTTCTTGTCCCAAATCTAAGTAAGAGATAGTTGATTATTATAAATAATGATAGATTCTGTAAGCGCAGATGCAGATGAAAACTACTGAGTAAAGATGGGGTTGGCACTCTTTATTGGTCTATCTACAATTCCAACCTAAATATTTAGCCAGGACAAAACGGTGTGAAATTTTAGTTTAGTAAATGAGTAGTGCCACATAATACCGATATAAGTAAACAACTTTTGTTTACTTTTTTGTAGTGATTAGGGACGAGATAGATAATTGGTTTGACATTGATTTTTTCTTTCTAGTCTTAGACTGAATCTAGTTAGATGTAGATGATAGAAAAGTAAAGCTAACCCTGAATTTGTATAACACAAACTTTTAAAACTGAAAAACACCATTAACCATGTGACAGCTTTTATTTGTTTACATTAAACGTTACTGTACTTTCCATATATGTATGACCATAGATAAGGATATCTCATGAATACACATTTGATTAGACCCATCCAGCCATATTTCATGCTATATGCACAGAATAGTTATCAGAAAAAACAGGTCAATCGTGATGGTATCTCACATTTTTATTGTTTTACTTTAGACCAAGCAGCGATGGCGGTTAACGTTGTACCCGATGGCAGTATTGATATTATTATCAAATTACATGATGACAAGCCCGAAGCATGGGTATGTGGTAGCTCAAGAATACTAGGCAGCACTTTTATTGAAAAAGAATGTTCTTACTTTGGTGTTCGTTATCAAATCGGTATGATGCCTGATTTTTTATCTATCAAACCAAAGGACATTGTTGATCAGACCGTACCTCTACAAAGTATTTCGCCACTAGCTACGCAGCTACTTGCAAGGCTTGCTGAGTGTCACACATTTGAGCAACAGATAACCGCTTTTCAGCAAGTGTGTGTGCATCGACAGCGCTTAGTAGAATCCTCTGATTTATCGCAAACGTTAATCAAACTGATGCTACAGCACCGCGGTAATATCAGCGTTGCTGAGCTAAGCCAACAAAGTGGTTACTCCGTCCGAACTATCAGCAGTTCATTTAACAACTATTACGGTTTATCGCCAAAAGCATTTAACCTCATTTTGAGATATCAACAAGTATTAGATCAATTGATGCAAAGTAATGGCGAGCGTTTGATAGATCTGGCAACAGATATGGGCTACTCAGATCAGTCTCACTTATGCCGACAATTTAAGCGATACAACGGCCAAGGTCCAAAAGAATTTCAGAATATTTTAAAGCAGTATAGTTATAAAGCCTAGCCACTGCTTCACTCCTCCACTTAAGCTATTTTGAATGTTCACGATACTGTTTACATCGTGATTTTTATCTGAATACCCTTTTGCACTCTTTTTTCTTTATTTTGCCTTTTTTGCATCATGTAAGACTATTTATTCTGTTTGAGCTTTACTTTGCAAAGTCATCACACTGACTACCCCTAAGCCCTTATTTTAGAGGTTTTTTTAAACCTGTCGCCATACATCTCCTTACACTAACTTCTCGTTGTTTTGTCCTGTTACTCTGAAGAAAGCCATCTTATATTTATGCGCTACTTCCGATTTGTTCTATGCATGGTTTTTATAATATGTAAATATTAAATGGTCACCAACATTACAGACCAATAAGGACATAAAGACACCATGACAAAGGAAAATGTGAGTACCCAGATAGATTTTATCTACCTATCAGAACCAGACATGATCGCTGCTGGTGTGACCGATATGGCACAGTGCGTAGATACCATGGAAGAGATGTTCATCCTATTACAAAAGGGTGACTATCGTATGGCCGGCCCCAATAGTGACTCTCATGGCGCTATGATTACTTTCCCTGAGGAATCCCCTTTTTCAACCATGCCTAAACCAACAGCAGATCGTCGCTTAATGGCGATGCCAGCTTACCTTGGTGGTGACTTTCAGACTTGCGGTGTGAAATGGTATGGCTCAAACATTGCCAATCGCGAAATAGGCTTACCACGCTCTATTTTGATGTTCACATTGACCGATGTCGTTACTTCAGCACCATTAGCATACATGTCAGCTAACCTATTATCAGCCTATCGAACAGGTGCAGTCCCTGGTGTGGGGGCACGCCACCTCGCGCGTAAAGACTCAAAAGTGATTGGGCTTTTAGGGCCAGGCGTCATGGGTAAAACAACAGTTGCCTCTTTTATGGCAGCTTGTCCAGACGTTGATACCATCAAAATAAAAGGACGTGGCCAGGCAAGTTTGGACAGCTTTACGGCATGGCTCGCTGAAACCTTTCCTCAGATTGTTAACGTCAAAATCGTCGACTCTGTTGAAGAGGTCGTTCGAGGATCTGATCTGGTGACCTATTGTAATTCAGGCGAGGTGGGCGATCCATCGACCTACCCAATCGTTAAACGCGAATGGGTGAAACCTGGTGCCTTTTTAGCCATGCCAGCAAGCTGTAGTTTGGATGAAGGCATGAGTGGCAAAGACGTACGTAAAGTCATGGACAGTATCGGTTTGTACACTGCTTGGTACGAAGAAGTGCCTAAACCTGCCCATAACCACATACCCTTGGTAGGTATGCGCTTTATGGATATGATTGAACAAGGCTCAATGACCATGGATCAGCTTGAAGATCTTGGTGAAATTGTTGCTGGTGTCACCCCTGCTCGCCAAAATGATGAAGAAATCATGGTGATGTCTGTTGGTGGTATGCCAGTTGAAGATGTGGCTTGGGCCACCGTCGTATATCGTAACGCGATCGAAAAAGGTATTGGTGTGAAACTCAACTTATGGGATACCCCAGTACTACGTTAAACAACACGCTTTAATAACAATAATAGCTGACTAAAATCCCTTGACCAAAATACATTGATAAGTGCTTATAACACGGCAATGTGACTATTTTAGTCAGTTATCTATTTATCATCCCTATATTTATAAAACATCCATCCACTAACATCAAATAAGAGAACTCACATGACAAAAGTTACCAAATTAAAAACAGGTTCAGTATTAGAAGAAAAAAGCAGTTATTCACGCTTGGTTTGTGTCGACAACCTGATTTTTGTGTCTAATACGGCAGGCCGTTGTCCAGAAACCAAAGAGATTGCTGAAGACTTAGAAGAACAAACGCTACAAGTATTCGCCAATATCGAACGTGCACTTAACGCGGTAGACTCGTCATTAGCTGACGTTGTCATGACACGTGTATTTATCCAAGACCCCAAAGATGCCATGGTTGTTATGGGAATCTTTGGTGAAAAATTCAAAGGTGTTGATCCTGCCACTACTGTCAGCTGCCCACCACTAAGCTCTAGTGTCTACAAAGTAGAAATAGAAGTAACGGCATATAAAGGCGCATCAACTGCAGAAAACGTGACCATTAACATTGGTCAACAATAAGCCACCTGCACAGGCCGTATATAACATTAATCAGCAAGGAGTACGGTTCCAATGGCACCTATCATAAAACCAATTGTCAATCTTGCAACTGAATTGCCAAAGAAAACGACAGTTGTCATTATTGGTGGCGGTATTGTTGGATTAACTGCCGCGTTAACCCTTACCGAGCGAGGCGTACCAGTAGTAGTACTAGAAAAAGGCCGTTTTGTTGGTGAGCAGTCGTCACGTAATCTAGGCTGGGTACGTAAAACGAGCCGTGCCGAAAATGATGTGCCACTAGCAGTAGAGTCCGATAGATTGTGGGCTGGTATGAATGAGCGTGTCGGTGCTGATGTGGGTTATCGCCAATCAGGTATTATGTTTTTAGGTAAAACTGACACTGATATAGCAGGGTACGAGAATTGGTTAAAATCAATCGATCATTTGAAGCTTGGCTCAAAGCTACTCACACCAAGCCAAATAGATGAGCTAGTACCCAATGGTATCGGTGATTGGAAAGGTGCTCTATATACACCATCTGATGGTCGTGCCGAACCCGAACTTGCTGCCAGTGCTATTGCCAATGCTGCCCAAAGGAAAGGCGCGATATTGATTGAAAATTGTTCGGCACGCACATTAATGACAACAGCAGGCCGTGTCTCAGGTGTGATTACAGAGCATGGTGAGATTCAATGCGACAATGTATTACTGGCTTCTGGTGCGTGGTCACGTCGTTTCTTAGGTAATATGGGAATACACTTCCCTACACTACCTTTGTTTTTGTCAGTATTTAAAACCAAGCCGTTACCGCATATTCCTATCGATATAGCGGTGGGCGCTCCTAATTTTTCTTTCCGCAAACACATCGATGGTAGTTTTATCATGATGCAACGTGGTGCGTTAGATGCACCATTGACCATTGACCACCTAAAAATTGGCACACAGTTTTTAGGGGCACTTAAACATGGTAAAGATATGATGCATATACGCCTGAACCGTTTTTTTATAGAAGACTGGAAACTGGGTCGCCGCTGGACAAAAGATGAAATAAGCCCCTTTGAAAAAGTACGTACCTTCAATCCTCCTATTAACCAAAGCTTCAATCAAGACGCGCTGAATAACCTTAGACAAGCTTGGCCTGTTTTTCAAGATGCTGAGATTGAGAATGAATGGGGCGGTGCTATTGACGTGACACCTGATTCTAACCCAGTCATTGCTAATATAGATGCAGTGCCAGGATTGACCGTTGCCATCGGCTTTAGTGGTCATGGTTTTGGCACCTCGCCTGCCGCAGGACAATTGGCTGCCGATTTAGTAATGGATACGACGCCTTTGATTGACCCGGCGCCTTATCGATTCTCACGTTTTTAGTTTTTCACTTTTTAATACTATTGATATGGCCAGTTCAAGATAATTGGGATACAAGGAAGCCGAGTGAAAGTTCTACACATAGCAGGCCAAGTGAAAACTGACACCGTATCTAATCTGCCAGTAACTGACTATATTCTAAAAAATTGACTAAAAAAGGACACCTATAGGTGTCCTTTTTTAACCCATTGCTAAGAAAATCGCGGCGATTCGCATCGTTCTATGTGCTTCGCCTAAGTATCTTAAATATAATGGTACGCCTTTTGTTTTTTCAAGAAACAAAAAAAGGCCATGTTGTTATAGGAACAATATGGCCTTTGGATATAGCCTTTACTGCCTGACTATATCTGTTAGCTCAACAACACTAAAGATACTGCAGGGAAAGCGACCAAGATTACCAGTCGAATCACATCAGACACAATAAAAGGCATAACCCCTTTGAACATCTCAGAAAGTTTGATATGCGGCGCCATCGCCTTAATCACAAAGATATTCATTCCCATCGGCGGCGTAATCAGACCAAGCTCCACCGTCAACACAGCAACAATACCAAACCAAACCGGATCAAATCCCAACGCCACAATGATTGGATACACGACTGGAATGGTAATTACCAGCATCGCTAAGGCGTCCATAAACAACCCAAGCAAAAAGTACATGATGAGAATACAGATAAGAACCACCATGGGACTCACTGCTAGCGTACCAATCCAATTTGCGAGTGTATAAGACAGGCGCGATACTGAGATAAAGTAACCCAAAGCTTCGGCACCCAGTAGCATAAAAAATACTACCGCTGACAACGCAAGCGTCTCAATGAGTGATTGCTTCAGTCCTTTCATACGCATGCCTTTGGCAAACGCATAAGCCCAAGACACAAATGCGCCCACTGCTGCGCCTTCTGTTGGCGTAAATAAGCCAAAGAAGATACCCGCAATAATCACGATAAAGATAAAGCTAAAGGGTATAAGTCCGGTTAGTGATAATAGCTTGGCTTTCCAAGAAGTGGACTCACCGCGACGTGCTAAATGCGGCTTCCAACGTACCATAATCATCACGGTGATTGAATACATCACCATACCAAGCATTCCAGGCAAAAAGCCAGCAATAAACATATCGCCAACTGACTGCTGGGTTAAAATGGCATAAACCAGCAAGGCAATACTGGGTGGAATCATAATACCTAACGTGCCACCAGCGGCTAAAATACCACAGGCAAAGCCAGGTTGATAACCGTATTTCTCCATTTGCGGTAAGGCAACTTTGGTCATAGTAGAGGCAGTCGCCAGTGAAGAACCAGAAATAGAGGCAAAGATACCAGATGACCCAATACCGGCAATACCGAGACTCCCCCTAACCCCGCCAAATATAGTTCTAGTGGCATCAAAAAGCTTACCTGCCATGCCAGAATGCGTGGCAAATACCCCCATCAACACAAACAATGGAATCGCACTAAAGTCATACTTGGCTAATACATCTACTGGAATGTCTTTAAGCATTTGTACCGCAGCGCTTGGCGCAGTCACTGCACCAAAACCCACCAGACCAACTCCTAACATCGCGAGCGCTACAGGCACTCGTACAATGACCAGCAATATCATAGTAATTAAACCAATCGCACCGATAATTTCTGGACTCATGCGCCTGTCTCCTCGGCGTCAAAGAACTCGCCTGTTTTAAAGATATTGATGGATTCGATTAAAGAGCGAATGGCGAGTAATAGACTTAAGAAGGCACTAAAGGCATAAATAGGCATCATAGATACTCGAAGGTCTTGAGTGACCTTACCGTACTCTATAGCATCGAAAGCACTCTCATAAAGCCCCCACGCAAACACAATACCTAGGATAAAAAAGCCCACCATAAAGCAGCCCATCATGTAGCCTTTGATGGACTGAGGCATTTTCTGGGTGAATACATCAACGATGATTTGAGAGCGTTCGACAAAAGAGGCAAAAGCGGCCAATAATGCGAACATCATGAAATAAGAGACAATTTCGACACTGCCCTTGACGGTAAATCCAAACTCACCACCTGTGAGTTTGAATAGATAACGGGCGGTTACGTCTAGCATGGTTGTAAGCACAATAATAATAAGACTGAGACCGCCAATAAATTGACACAGTCTTGAGATAAAATTACTGGTTTTCACCAGGTATTCCATAGGTAGCTCCTCTAAGTTAGACTTTACAGGCAGCGCTAGCCGCTTGGGTTTTTTGGTAAACATCTTGCGCGTCATGACCGAGCTTAGTCACATCATCAAGATATTGTTGTGTACCTTCTAATAGAATGCCTTTCCATGCGGGATTATTAAGAGGATCTGGAATATCTGTTACTTCTTGACTTAATGCTTTAGCGTTTTTCAGTGCGATTTGATCTTCCTTATCCAATACTTCACCCACTTTTTTTGCCATGGCCATACCTGAGTTATCATCAATCACACTTTTTAAGTCATCAGGTAAGCTGTCATACTTTTGCTTATTCATCGTTACCAATGCCGCCGAACTATAAAAAGGAATATTGGTATGATATTTCACCAACTCATCAATTTTAAACGTTTCAACCGCACCCCAAGGTAAGCTTAGACCATCAATAACACCGCGCTGTAACGATGTATAAATATCATTAGAAGGCAAACCTATAGGCGATGCACCCATATTTTCCATAAGGCTGGCCGCCACTACCGAGGGATGGCGCATACGCAGGCCTTTCATATCTTCAGGTTTTTTAATAGGTTTAGTGGTTGTATGCAACACACCTGGGCCTGCACCATAGGCAAATAGTAAGTGCGAGTCTTCGTATTCACTAGCAATGGTGCCGTTGTCATATAGTGTTTGTACGATGCAGCCCATTTGTGTCGCAGAATTAGAAAGCCCTGGCAGCTCTGCTATTTGAGTCAGAGGAAAGCGACCACTGGTAAAACCATGCGCTTGAGAGCCGATATCGACAATGCCTTTGACCGTGGCATCATAGGTTGCGCCTGGTTCGCTGAGCGTGGCTGAGGGGTACAGCTCAACTTTTAGGCGACCATTAGAATCAGCTTCTATCTTTTTAGCCCAAGGTTCAAATATCTCTGTGTTCATGTTTGAGGTAGCAGGCCAATAATATGAAAACCGTAGGGTCGTCGTGTCTTGAGAGTTCGTAGACGAGCCATCGGCATTGGTATCTGCTTGGTTAGAACAACCAAGCAAACCAACCGTTGCGAGTATTGTCATTGAAAAAAATGAAGCCAATTTCATTGCTGAATCCTTTCGTTGATAATGTGAGGTCATGTTAAAAAAATGATGACACTAAGCCTGATGACATAGCATCAGGCACGGTGCTACAACATCTCCCTAGAATATAAAGTACGCAATGTATTTTTCATTTCGTTGTAGCTATCACCTTCCACACGATCGGCTAGCTCTTTTTTGTACTGCTTTTCAATCGCTAATAGTTTTTGCGCGATTTGCACACCTTCCGCAGTTAAACAGGCCGTTTGGGTATCACACTGTACATGAGCACCAATACTCTTTAATGCATCCAATAAGGCAGTTTTAGGTTGCATAACAAACTGTCCTAAGGTGTCTAAATCCAAAGGATTACCATCAGCCAAGCAAGCATAAATGCGCCATAACTCAGGGCTAACACCTGCCGCCTCATTTAGGCGATCATAAAAAACCTTGCTAAGTTGGGTATAAGAGGCTCTCAATAAATAGAGTATGTGGTCTTCTAGAAAATCATGCTGATTTAACACGTCTACTTGTTTGGTGTTTAAAACATCATAATGTGGACTGGCTTGAGCATAAGAGCCCTGAGAAAAAACGAGTGGACGGGCATTGTCGGCAATTTTATAATCAACCACTTCACCCACCATAATTAAATGATCACCGCCATCGTAAATGTTCCAGTTTTTACATTGTAATTGTGTCAATGCTTCTGGCAGTAAAGGGCTGTCGCCTAAGCCATTGGTATAGTCAACGTCGCTAAACTTATCTTGGCCACGTCCAGCAAAACGGTTAGAAAGTGGAATTTGTTGGTCACTTAAGATGTTAACTGCAAAATATTCACAGTTTTGAAAAGCCTCTAAACTATGTGCACCTTTATCAATACTCCATAAGATAAGCGCAGGGCTCACTGATACAGTATTAAAACTACTGGCAGTCACACCGATCGGCTCACCTTCTGCCGTACGGGTCGTAATGACAGTAACACCTGTCGGAAATTGGCTAAATACCTGACGCAGTTCTTTGGGATCAAAATTTGACATAACACTCTCCTGAATTTAACGAAAAAGATTCACTAAAAATAAAGGGCTTATACGCAAAGTAACGCACTAAAAAACCCTACGCTATCCATAGCAATCAAATAATTGTTTACATACCTATTAATAAAAAGCCATCACTACTAAATATCTAATACCAATGTCGATGACTTAGATCGTGAGCAACAAACGGCTATTTGATCGTTGTCAGATTTTTCATCATCAGTTAAAAATTGGTCACGGTGGTCCGGCTCACCCTCTAGTACATCGACAATACAAGTGCCGCAAATACCTTGCTCACAAGATACTTCCACCTTGATACCCGCATCGGACAATGCTTGCATAATGGTTTGAGTACTAGAGACAGAGATGGTTTTGCCGCTTTGCTCAGCAATCACGGTAAATGCTTCACCCGTACTGTCTACTTCGACACTGAAATATTCAAAATGAATATTCTTGTCTTTGAAACCTATTTCTTTCGCGCTGCCCATTATCCAGTCCATAAAACCTGATGGACCACAAGTGTAGACATGGGTACCAGCTGCCGCTTCACCAAAATCTACGGCTGGGTTTAAGCGTTGTTCGTCACCTAAATCATCGCAATGCACTTTTAATTCATCACCAAAATCGCGTTGTAACTCATCTAAAAATGCGACTTCGCTATGCGAACGGACACAGTAATGTAAGTCAAACGATTTGCCTGCCGCTTTTAGGGTATAGGCCATCGCAATCATTGGAGTAATACCAATGCCGCCGCCTGCTAAAATACTGTGATCAGCGGTCATATCAAGTGGAAACAAGTTACTGGGTTCAGTGATAGTGACCGTGTCACCCGCCTTTAATTGCTCATGAATCGCAATAGAACCACCGCGTGACTTAGGATCTTTTAATATACCTAAACGATAAAATGCGGTTTCGTCTGGTGCACTGCAAAGCGAGTATTGACGAATGGTGTCATCATTTACATGAACTGCAATATGCGCCCCTGCACTAAAAGCAGGTAATGGTGAACCATCTACATTGGTCAAGGTAAGTGACACCACATCGGAGGACATCATTTGTCTTTCGGTAATGGTTACATTAAGTAAGTTATTCATAATTGATTAAGTCCTGTCATAAATTTGATTGAAGGGTTAAGAATTTTCTGCCTACGCCAATCTCCAATCACACAGCATGCAGAAATCGTGGCTTTTAACGGGTGGTCATTTTTAACAAAGCATTATTTTTAACAACATTGAACGGTGTTTAACAAACTGTGGCTTTTAATAACGACCCATTTTTAACCATTGGCAGTATTTAATCATTTGTTGCTTTTTAACAGTTGCTAGCACTTGAGAGTCGCTGGCTTTTAAAAAATGTGCTTTAAACCAATCGCTATTTTGGCAATATGGACATTCAAACTGTCGCGATTATTAGACAATCCTATTGCCGTACTGCCAAAATATCAGGTGCATATCAGTAGCGTTTAACGCATTGATAAACCACCATTGGCATCCCATGTCGCGCCTGTCACACCAAAGGCATTACGGTCTACTAACTGTGACACCATCGATCCGATAAAGTCAGGGCTACCCAACGCTTTCACCGGAATGACGTTTTCCAATAAGTGAGCAAGTCTTTCAGGTGATACCAACTCATGTACAATTGGTAAATCCATAGGGCCTGGGGCCACGGCGTTTACCGTTACGCCTTTTGCCGCTAAATTACTGGCAAACACTTTAGTCATAGTGATGATGCCACCTTTGCTAGAGGCATAATGCACCCCTGCCGCGGCGCCACCATTTTGACCAGCTAATGACGTCATGTTGACGATACGGCCGTAGTTTTTATCGGCAAAATAGGCACCGAAAACTTGGCAACCAAATAATGTACCGCGTAAATTAATGCTCAACACCTTATCGAACTCTTCGGCCGTCACATCCATTACTGGTGTGGTTAAGGTGAGTGCTGCATTGTTAACCAAACCTTGCACCTGCCCAAAATGCGCTTCGATATCGATTAATGCTTGTTCGAAATCTGCTTTTTGGGTCACATCTAATTTAAAGCCAGCAGCAATATCTGTACTGCTGCTTACTCTAGTGGCGGCTTCTACGGCTTTTTCTTTATTAACGTCGGTAATTGCGACACAAAAACCGTTAGCGATCAAAGCCTTGGCGATACACTCGCCTAGACCTTGACCAGCACCTGTTATTACGATGACATCTTTCATAAGTACACTCTCTTAACAGATACCGATGGATTAAAGGATGTAGCTGATGGTGCGTAGGTAGTCTTCTGCATTAATCAGCTTGACTACTTTTTGCTTGATAACAAAGCTGTCACCGTTAGGTACAAGTTTGTAGTCAATATTTGCGACATATTGCTTAAGAACACCAAGACGGCTTTCGTTAATCAATAAGGCACAGCGAGCCTCAATGATATTATTTTCGGTCTCATTCACTCGTAAACGAGACGTCAAACGAATGGTACCGCCATTGCTTTCAACCGATACAGATTCGCCACTCATCAAACGTGCCACGCGCATTCTACGCATGTCAGCATCATCATAAGCATAGTTCAAACGACTCACGTAATCGTCATCTGAGGTATCAATTGGCACCACATACACACCGTCGGCTTGCCACAAAGGCAACCACTGATCGTATTGCTTGGCATCTAACAAATCATTTTCGTAGTCAATAAATGCCGAAACGCTAACGTATATATCGTTACTCATCATTATTCTCCCTGTTCCCATTCGCCCATCATTTTTGCCCACTGCTTATAAGCCGCTTTCATACCGACTTCTGAACACACGGTGCTATAGTCATTGCCGAGCTCATTTTGCTTGACCATTTCTTGACCACGGTTCACTAAAATCCATTCGTTGGTGCCGCTTTGCGAGCCTTTTTGAACACGTTCCCATGCTTCAGAATCATCTGGCGTACCGAAACCCATTGGGCCTTGGAAATGCTCATGCAAACGAATACGGGCTTTGTTAAAGGTATCTGGTGCGCCATCACCACCGATAGCGATATGTTGAATTTCAGTTTCATTAACAGCGATAGGTGCTAATACACGGAAGAAAGCCATTGAACACGCCACGTTCGGGAATAGGTTTAAGTTAAACCCTGAGCCCGCTGCGGCACGAACCAATTTACGAACTTTCTCATCGCTATGGCCTTCAGCGGTTAACTCTGCCGCCAGTGCTTCAAAACGCTTAGGAATTGGGTCGTCTAAGTTTTCTTCTAAATCTACTAACTCAGGAATCATCACCATCACACTGTGACCATTACCCAAATCCTCTACAAAACCGTCACCTTCCAAAAAGTCGAAAATCTCTGCAGTATCACCATCTAATGATGAGATAAACGATTTATGAATGATTGGAAAATGGTAGGCATCAGTCGTATTTTCTAGCTGAATTTTCCAGTTTCCTGGGAAGCGAAAACGGTGCTCACCCAACGTTTTGATTGGATAGCCACCACCTTGTTTGATAAACAAGTCAATCCATTTTTTCGCACCACCTAAAAAGTCTTCTAGCGGTTCGATATCATTATTAAAAGTAGCAAAAATCAAACCTTGATAAGATTCCATGCGTAAGCTGATAAGTGGCAGATTTTCTTTCTCAATCACACCCTCATAAGGACCCGCAATTGGTATAGCGCGTAACGTACCGTCTTGTCCATAACCCCAACCATGGTAAGGGCATACAAAACTGCGCGCATTACCTTTGTGTTTCTCACAAATGGTTGCACCGCGATGACGGCAACGGTTTACCAATACATGGATATCCATTTTTCTGTCACGTGATACGATGACTGAATGGCGACCGATACGGGCCGTTTTATAATCGCCTTTTTTTGATATCTCACTCTCATGGCCGACCCATACCCAAGTATTGTCAAAAATTGCATCCATTTCTTTGTCGAATACTTGCTCATCTGTGTACATCTCAGACAATACTTTATCGCCTTCAGGGGCTACTAATTGACTGACTGGAATACGTTTTTCATTTAACATATCTGGCTCTCCTTGAACTTTTTTATTTGTCATTTCATGATTATTTTGGGGTGGGCAATTCCTTATCCACGTCCCAAGGGGTATCAACAGGGCGATTAAACAGGCTTTCAGTCTGGAAGTGTTTAATTTTCCATTGTTCGTTTTCAAGCATAAAGCTTACGGTCAATCTGGCACTACTCAACTGCGAGCGCCCATCATGAAAGGTTGCGGTTTGAAGCAGTAGCCATGTGCCTTCTGCAGTTTGCTCTGATACGGTAATAAACTCATTGGTCAAAAAATGCGAGTTAAAAACAAAGTGTGCGGGCGGTAATGTGTATTTTTCAAACATTTTCGCAATGGCGTCTTTTCCTTCATACGCCCCAAATGTCTTTGCATAACGCTTACCCACACCTTGCCAAACCGCATCTGATGTGAACAAATCCATCAGTAACGACAAATCAAAGCCCATGTCTAGCACATCACACAACGACATATAACGTTGCATACAAGCACGGACTTCTTTTTCTTGCTCTAACACCCAAATGCGTTTGCTTAGGCTGGCTACTGTTTCTGTTGTCATAATAATGCCTATATAGTTAAGAGAAGCTTATTCAGGAACGACTAACTCACGGCCGATACGTGCTTCGACTTTGCAATATTTCCAAAGCTTATAAGTACCATCGCCCACTGGAATGGTTCTGAAGAAGTTACAAGCAGCAATGATGGTTTCGATATCAGGCACGTCAGCCATGATATAAGCCATCCATGGTGCAGCATTAGCAGCACCGACTTGTAATCTATCGTCGTCCATAATGCCTAAAATGTTGACGCCTGGTAGCTCATCGACGTTTTGCATCATTTGGCTGAATGCTTGCCAAACATCTTTCATCTCGGCAGCTGGTGCGTCCATAAAGTTTTGGTTGATACCGATACAAAACAAGACGCGGTGTGAATCTAACTTTTCCATTGAAATATCCTTTTTTAGAGTGGTTGTACGTTTAAAGAAACCTTAAACGTTGGGTTATAAATATCCTGGGTATGGTGCGTGATCAAATGCCATCGCACCTGCATTTCTAAAGGTAATTTCACCCATAAATGCATGCTGTGCTACAAGTGAAGAATCTCTATAAATACGGGTCATTGCATGGCTATTTTGGGCACTCGTCATACCCATTAGTTTATATACGGTGCGTATGACTTCTACACATTCATGCGTCAAATGCGAGCTAGACAATCGTAATAGGTTAATCTGTGCATCACTGGGCTCATCGCCTGCCATAATAGTTGCCCAAACATCATCGGTTGCTTGATAGAAAAAAGCTTTGCAAGCATGTATTTTTGCTTCTGCTTTACCGATAGCAATTTGCACATATTCACGCTCACCAAGGTTTGGCGCGCCAGTAACAGACTTACGGCCACGTGCCTCACCAGTAATAATATTTAGCGCTTCACGGGCCAAGCCCAATGTGGTGACTGCCAATACTTGGGTGGCTAAAGATAAAGATGGATACTTAAACAGTGGCTCAGTCAAACTGAGACTACCACCACGTACAAAGGTCCATTCTTTAGGTACGGTCACATTGTCTGAAACCACATCATGGCTGCCTGTGGCACGCATGCCAATCATGTCCCATGTTTCATCAATGGTTACTTGTTCTGCTGGCATAACAGCCATGCGTGGTAACGCACCTTCTGTTTCAGGTTTGATACCGACACCGATTAATGATGCGCCTTTACAACCACTGGCAAACTTCCAGCGACCAGAAACAATATAGCTGTAGTCTTGTTCTTGAGCAGGGCTCATAGGAAAGATAGCACCGGCAAATACCACGTCAGGCGTTTCGGCCCATACTTTATCGATAGTTTCTAAAGGCAAACCACCTAAATAGAAAGGGTTCATACCAAAGCTGGCAACCCAACCTGCTGACCCATCAGCCATAGAAATGGTTTCGATGAGGCTTAGAAAGTCTGTAGGGCTACGTTCATCACCGCCAAAACGCTTTGGTACAAACGCACGGTATACGCCAATTTCTTTGAAACGTTCAATAATATCTTGGTCAATATGACGCTGTGCTTCAAAGTCATCAGCACGCTGGCGAATATCGCTAAGTAGCTCATTCAGTTTTGGATGGTCGATAAGGGGTTTTAGATCTTTCATAGAAATTCCTTTTTCATGTAAATGTTAGTAGTTTGTGAATATAAAATCGATTGTTGTAAAATAAGCTATTGTGAGCATGATGCGGCCAAGCACTCAGCCACTGCACATAAAAATGCATCATCACCTTTGCGACCAACCAACTGTAAGCTAATGGGTAAATCAAAGTCAGAATCACACGGTATGGCGTAAGCTGGGTGACCAGACAAGTTGAATGGGCGTACCAGTTTAGAGATGGTCAGATCGTTTTTTCCCGCTACCACTTGCTCTAACGTCATAGGAAAATGCGGGAGAGTTGGCATGACCAACACGCGAGTATCTTCTAACACCTCATCTACTTGCGCTATAAATTCGGCTCGGATTGTTTCAGCCTCTAACACAGCCTCATCGGTGGTATGGCTCGCTTTTTCGAGACGAGTGGCCACATCTTGACCCAACTTACCTGTCTCGTAAAAATCCTTGCAGGCAAGCCATGTCTCACGGTTAATGATAGTAAGCCCTGCCTGAAATGCCTTGTCTAAATCTGGAAGTTGTACGGGCTTTAGCTCAATCGATGAACAGTCAGTCAACACATTCTTAATAGTGCTGTTGATACGTTCGTCTGAATCCGTCTCTAACCAGCCCAGCGTTAACGTTTCTTGCTGTAGTGTCAGCACTTCAAACTCAGGTGAAATCGCTTTCATGGTTTTGGTGATGAGCTCAGGCGTTTTTGCAAAGACACCCACACAGTCTAATGATGATTCGATAGGCCAAACACCCTCTCGGCTCACCAAACCAAAAGTAGGTTTAAATCCGTAAACACCGCAGCAAGCAGCAGGCATACGTACTGAACCGCCTGTGTCGGTACCAATCGCTACATCAACTTTACCGCTCGCCACTGCCGTTGCAGAACCGCTCGATGAGCCTCCAGGAATCAAATTAGGATATAATGGATTGACTGGTGTACCATAACTGCGGTTAATCCCTGTCATACCAAAAGCAAGCTCATGCATGACCGTTTTTCCGATAATAGAAAAATGATTTGTCTTAAGGTGTTGAACAATGATGGCATCTTTTTCGGCAGGCAAAACACTAGAGCAGGCATCACTACCCAATTGGGTAGCAGTTCCGATAACGTCAATACTGTCTTTTATCGCAACCGTTAGTTGATTGGTATCTGATAATGGGAACATCACTGTAAAATCATTCATTTCAAATCCTTTCAAATTCATAGCTTGATTAAAAGTATCGTTAAATTTAGTTGAAATGTCAAATACTTTGACTAAATTTATTTTCACATCTACAATAAAATTAAAAATACAGCCTTAGGAAACAAAAAATGCAAACAGAAAAATCACCCTATCTTCCAAATAGTAAAAAATTTAATTATCGTCAATACCCTTTTTACTGGGTGGCTCGCGTAGAGTCTTTATATAATCAAGAAATGGAAAAAACGCTAAAACCGGTTGGCATGGATTCATCACGCTGGCGAGTCGGATTACTGTTAAGAGAACATGAAACGCTAGCCATTTCAGAGATTTCTAACGAAGCATTAATGAAGATCCCAACGACTACCAAAATCGTTCAACGCATGGAAAAAGAAGGTTTGGTCAAGGTTTTTAAACAAGAAAGTGATGGACGAGTGAGACTGGTGAGATTGACCGAACAAGGCAAATCTCAGGTAGAAATGATTGTTAAGAAAACCGCACCGATGTTTGAAAATCTGTTTTCTAAGTTTTCAGTAGAAGAACTTGAAACGTTTCTTA
>NZ_JBVFXW010000055.1:0-17383 GCF_055522395.1 Psychrobacter sp. TPE 89C | reverse complement strand
AAATAATCCACCATCCTAAAAATACAAAAAAGCCTTTCAAGCTTAATATTTCATAGCTTGAAAGGCTTTATCGATCACATATTTTTATCTAGGTAAGGAGCTTAATATTGGGGTTTGATTTATTTTTAAAGGCTGAAAGATATTAATATAAAGTCCGATTTGGATATCTGACTCCATACATAGTTTATGTATTGTCTTCTTTAATCATGTCAGCTGCCTTCTCTGCTACCATAATTGTGGGTGCATTTGTATTACCAGCCATAACGAACGGGAAAATATAGGCATCTACCACACGCAGTCTTTTAACACCTCGAACCTTTAATCGTGGTGTCACCACTGCCAAACCATCACTTCCCATTTTACAGGTGCCATTTTGGTGATGGTAACTGACAACTGACGAACGCACATACTCTGCAATTTGTTCATCTGTTTTAACCTCTTCACCTGGATATATTTCTCGACCACGCCATTCTTTTAAGGCTGGTTGGTTTGCGATATTACGCATTTGTTTAATCGAAGTCACTAATGTATCGACATCATATTGTGTATCAAGTACATTTGGATCGATATTCATCTTATCATCAGGATTAGAACTGTTTAGTGTAATCCTACCGCGTGAGGTCGGTCTAACTCCTGCAGCTACTAGAGAGAATGCATTTTGAATGGAACTATCTTGACCAGGTACGTAATAAGGAACATGGAAAAAAAGTGGCTGCATATCGGCCCCTGGTAGAGCTGTCTGAGTTTTTGCAAACATATGAGCATGCAATACTTGAATAGACATGTCACTTGGTGGTGGAACTTCCTTCTTTCCTTCATATATTACAGGGCTTAAGTTATGGTCGTGGAGGTTTTTACCTACACCGGGGCTATCGATAATCACATTAATAAATACCAAGCTTTTCTAACTCTGATTTTGCCCCAATGCCTGATAGCATCAAAATACGAGGAGATTCAATCGCACCGCCACATACAATCACTTCTTTTTTAGCTTTGACTGTTTTGATAGTGCTTTCTTGACGATATGTAACACCTGTCGCCACACCCTTTATTATATTTACTTTATGGACACGTGAGTTAGTTATTAATGATAAATTAGGACGATTGAGAGCTGGCCGTAAGAAAGCGACTGCTGTGGAGTGTCTCTTCCCATCTTTCGTATTTAAATCAGTATAACTGACCCCTTCTTGTGTCTCCCCATTGCTGTCATCATTAAAAGAGATACCAGACTCTACAGCAGCATCAACTATCGCTTTCGTGACTGGATGAGGAGTAAAATCTGCAGTAACATGAAGTAGCCCGTCACCGCCATGATAGACACTTGGACCACGTGAGTAATTTTCTGACTTTTTGAAATATGGTAGTACATCATTATAAGACCATCCATCACAACCCAAGTCATTTGCCCAATGATCATAATCAGATGCATTACCTCGCACATAAATCATGGCATTTAATGAAGATGACCCACCCACTGTTTTACCACGTGGCCAATTTAAGACGCGATTGTGTGCATTTTTTTGCGGTATAGTTTTATAGTCCCAATCATATTCGGTACCCCATAGCTCAATTAAACGCATAGGTGTTGATATCATTTCACTGTTATCGGGACCTCCTGCTTCAATAATAAGTACCTGACTACCGTCTTCAGTTAGACGATTCGCAAGTACGCAGCCTGCTGAACCTGCGCCAATAATCACATAATCGAATTCCTTACTATGGCTATCTATAGGATTAATACTTGCACCTATAGCACCTTTAGATAACATAAGTACACCTGAAGCAACTGCGGTGTATCCTAAAAAATTGCGACGTGAAATACTTTTTGACTTATTTTTAGTAGACATTAAAACTCCTTTTTATTGTCAGCTATATTCCTTTATTTTAGATGAGCCTATTTCAATCCTAGATTAACTAACCATCTTCAGATAACTGATTTTTCTACTAACAACCATGTAATCTGATGCTTTTAGCATCTCTAAAGATAAGTACTCACTACCTGTTCTACTTCAGCCATACTTTTTGCATTTAACTAGCGGTCACTAGATGCTTGCTATGTAATAAATATCTATCAAGATTTAAAAATTTGCATGGTCTGTATAGAAGTAAACTCTTTGAGACCAGCTTCTCCAAACTCAATACCAAACCCAGAGTCTTTAACACCACCAAACGGAGCATCGGGTTGCACCATGGCATGATTATTAATCCACACAGTGCCACAGTCTAAACGTGAGCCGATACTCTGTGCTTTTTCGATGTCTGTCGACCAGACTGAACCGCCAAGTCCAACAGATAAGCGGTTGGCACTGGCTATCGCCTCTTCGACATCGCTAAACTTAATAATCGGTAGAATCGGTCCAAACTGTTCTTCATCAACCAATCTTGCGCCATCATTGATATGACTCACCAACGTTATGGGATAAAAATAGCCAGTCTCGTCTACCACTTCTCCGCCGCATAAGAAGTTTGCACCGCGCTCTTTGGCATCTTGAGCAAGGGCTTTGACAATATTTAATTGTGCCTCATTTTGTAGAGGTCCAAAGTCGGTGTCTTCATCAAGCCCATTACCTGTCTTCATGCTTTTGGCAATCGCGGTCAAGGTTGCACACAACTCATCGTGCACGGATTCATGCACATACAGTCGTTTTAGGGCGGCACACGTTTGGCCATTATTGATAAAAGAGGTTGCAAAAATCTTACCCGCGATGGCTTCAATATCAGCATCCGCCAGTACAATACCAGCGTCATTGCCACCTAACTCAAGCGTCAAACGTTTTAAAGTCACCGCAGCGCTTTTCATGATGGCCTTGCCCGTTGGGGTTGAGCCTGTAAATACAATCTTTTGAATATCCACATGTGCAGACATCACCGCACCAATATCACCTTTGCCAGTTACCACATTCAATACGCCTGCTGGCAAAATATTTTTAGCAATCTCACCAAAACATAGTACGGTCAATGGGGTCATCTCAGACGGTTTCATGACGACGGTATTACCAGTGAGCAAAGCAGGAATGATGTGCCAAATACCGATGAGTAAGGGATAATTCCATGGGGTAATTGAGCCTACAACGCCCAGTGGCTTACGATGTAACTCTATCCGAGCCAAGTCATTGTCTTGAATGATTTCTGGTTCTAACGCCATGCTGGCAGTCGCACGTATCCAAGCCAATGCACCACCCAATTCAAAGCCTGCACCCAAATCGGCAAAACCTTTTGTGGGTTTGCCTTGCTCTTTGGTCAGCATTGTCATAAGCGCATCAGCATGAGCTTCAACCGCATCAGCAAGCTGCATTAAGTGGTCACGGCGCTCTGCATAGGTGAGTGCTGACCAACTAGGGAACGCAGCTTTGGCTGCTGCGACTGCTTCATCTAGTTGAGCCACACTAGCCTTTGGGCAGCAGGCAATAACAGATTTATCAGCAGGGTTGATGACATCAAAATAATCGGTAGTGGCAACGCTTTTACCGCCGATAATTAAATTAAAAGATTCCATTACTTATCCTCTTATTGTTAGGATCTATTGTCTATAGAATTGACCCGCATGATTTAAAAATAGTAGATTTAATAACGCTAAAAACAATGGGCCTTAATGCAACAATATGAGTGCCACATTAAAGCCCATTATGTTAACAACACGTCAGGTTTACTTACTATCGTCTTTACTTTGATTAAGATTTAATGAAGGGGTTTCATCAAAGAAGTTCCATGGTTTCAGCAGAATATTCACCCACTCTGTTGGCATAATAGGCCATTCTTCAGCCCGGGCTATATGCGTAGTGCCCGTGGTTAGCCACACCACCAAATCTTTGTTATGAATGTTTTCGTCATCTGCAACAAAGGCGCCTAGCCCTGTATCTTTATCAGAGCGATTGGGATAAGTACCCTCTGGATATAGCTCATTCGTCTTGTATTTTGTGACCCAAATTTGTTTATCCATAAAGCTAAGACGATTAAATAACCACTCATCGTCTGCAAAGTTAGCGCCTTTCGCAATGGGATGAGTGGCACCTGCAAATGGAATCATTTGATAAGACACTGGATTGCCCATACGATTTTCTTTACTGGCATTACTGATTAAACGCACAGTAGTAGGGTCAAAATTCTCTTGCGCCTTAGTTTCTGTCACTACTGTCGTCTCGCGAGTCTCCATTGCACTGGTACGCGGGCCACTGCGCACATTGGGTACGACGACTGGCTCTATACGTTTGATGTTGTTAGTCTCGCCATCGACATCCATATCCAAGCGGAAGTTATAGATATGCTGATGCGTGGTGCCAACGATGTTATGGTCTATCAGTGTGCCATAACGTGTGTCTTCTTTAGCACTTGGGTCATGCATGGTTTTTGCAATAACACCTTTGACCGCCTCGATACCAGTAGCGCCGGCATTGATACCAATGGTACCGTTTGGCTGAAGCACCCAGTCAAAAATATAGTCATAGTTGCCGATGGTGCTGATCCAGCGTACGACCAGCTCACGACGCTCAGTACTGACATTTTTCTGTCCCATTTCTTGATGTTTAAACTCAGGACCTGCATAACGTTCAAACACGGCGATGGCATTCGGAATGGTATAAGGATTGCCTTGGTAATCTGCAAGCACCGCATCAAGGAGTACCGCGTTTTCTGGTGCGTCAACGTTTCTTTCTAGCGGGGAGGTTAAGGTGCCCATACCATATTCGCCAGAGTCTAAATAAGACTTAAAGTACCAACCCATATCGGGGTCACCATAAGGGACTACCATGCCGCCTAAGTTGCCTTGATACATGATTTTACGGTCTACGCCTTTGTCTTTAAAGGTTACGGTACTGAGCTGTAAACCGGTACGACTGTCTAGACCAATATGGAATTTCCAATTGTTCCACTCAATGTTTCGACCAGTGATGGTATAGTTTTTCCCTTCTGGTTCGATAATGTTCAGTGGCTTATTGGTCACAACCTTTTTATCGCGACCATCAATTGGGCGCGGGGTCATCGGCACTGGAATAACACCGCCTTCTTCGATTTTAATGATCTTGCTCTTATCTAAATCGACCACTGCTACTAAATTTTCGATCGGATGTGCCCAATAGTTGCCATCGCCGACATCTAGGTAAGAGACAATTTTTAGAATCCTCTGTTGCTTGTCTAATAGACCATCTTTTCCCCCAAAATACCCAACTGTCAACGGTGTGCCCACCACTTTGGTCACATCGTCTACCCCATGTTTTTTCAGTGCGGCTTTATACTCTGGGCTAGTTTGAATGATGTCTTGTATGGCCATAAAGTCATCGACCAGTACCATGCCAAAAGTGTTCTCTAAAACTTTCCAGCTTGTCAGCGTGTTTTTGCTTAAATCGACTTCCCCTTCAATGACCGTATTGCCTTTTAAGATGGTAAACGTTGCCACACGGTCGCTTGTATAAGGTTTTTTATCGATCACGTTACGCCAAACGGCATCTTTGTCAGGTTGCTTTAGGCGAATATCAGCAAACCGTGAGTTTTTTTGTTCAGGTTTGGCTTTACGAATAATGGCTGTGACTTTGTTAATCTCGTCACTGCTCAAAGTATTGAGTGGATGCGGTATGCTCTCTACTTTAAAGGTTTGGTCTAAATTGGATTGGAGTATTTCATTGGCCAAGGTGTCGGGCACCAAAGCTTGGCCATCTTTCATGACCAGTGGGTTGGTGATCTTTAAAGACTTCCCATTCACCATGGCAGTAGAGCTACTGGGTTTGATTTGTACTCGTGTAGAGTTCTTGGTGATAGTATACATATCAGCATAACTGTCATAGGTGACCTCTGCACCCGCTGTAGACATTGCTTCCTCAATCGGAACCATGTGCACCTCTCCACCATGTGCCAGTGCTTGACCACTATAAATAAAAGCTAAGCTGGCGACTAACGCGGTTAAGGCAGACTTGAATGTGATATTGTGATGAGATTTGATGCGACTGTTGGCAGTAACATCTTCCTGGTGCTGGCGACTAAATTGATAGCGTGTCATAAATAACGTCCTTGTCATTGAGGGTAGAAAGAGATTGTGTTTTCGGTGTTCATTGTTACTTTGTGCTTACGGATCTAAATTAGACTTATAAGCTGGGATTATTAATGGCCTTTATTATCAAAGTTCTGATTTGATATGATGTTGAGCATTAAATTGCTTATGTGTTAACCGCTCGCCTGCATCCATGGTTAAAGGCTCAACTTCCTTTAAAGAGTGCAAACAACGTTTGGTAAGATCTATATATTGCTGAGTACCATGAGCTTTCCAAGCCAACTCCTTTTGTTCAAGTTCTCTTATTACTTTTGTGGGGCTGCCTAATGCCATGACATTTGGCGGAATGATCATCTTCGCTTTGACGGTACTATTAGCACCAATAATGCTATTTTCACCTACTTCTGCGAGGTCTAAAATGACACTGTTCATTCCGATGAGTGCATTCTTTCTCACAATACAGCCGTGTAGAATGGCTGCATGTCCAATATGTCCATACTCTTCAACCACTACTACATGGTTGGGAAAGCCATGTATAATGCAATTATCTTGGATATTGGCGTTTTTTTTAACACGAATACCACCGAAATCAGCACGTAATGAAGCGAATGGACCAATATATACACCTGCTTCAATCACAACATCGCCGATGATCACGGCAGTTGGATGAACATAAGCATCTGGGCTAATAACGGGTATTACACCGTCAATGGCATAGCAAGGCATCATCGTTTCCTTATCAAAAAATATCAAACAAAGTTTAAAGTCATCATTCGCTTAAGTTTCTTCAGCATACTTTAACCCGCCAAAGCGTTTATAAAACTGTGGCCGTGCTGGTGGCATAGTCCCCTCAGCAGTGCGGGCAATGTTAAGAAAAAACTCTTCAGACGAACTAATAATCATTTGGTACACATTACTGGTCAAATTACGCGCGGTCAGTGCTAGCCAATCCGATGGCAATAGTTCTAGAGGTAAATTCGGATCTTTTAATAAGATACGTCGGTACTGGTGAATCAGTAGAATGCGGATTTGAAACGCTTGTAGTTCATTAAGATCACCATCTTCAATGAGGCTTAAAACATTACGAAAATCGTTAATAAATTTATCATAGCGTTGGTGCAGCTGCTCGATGGGCCAGTTCACCTCAATCATACGCTTGAGTGTTGGGTATGACTCTTGCCATAAGTGCAAGGCTTCAGCACGAAACACTACCACTTGTTCAGTCATATTGAGCTTAAACAGTAAGTTTTGCAGCTGCAGTTCATCACAGCTAGGATAGGCCATGAGATTGGTGGTAATATTGGCAAACCCTAACCACTCCAATTCTTTTTTGAGGAGTGTTTTGTTTCCAAGCTCAACCGAACTTAATAACACCAAGTCCCATTTGTGATCCCACTCACACTGATTTAAACCATAAATTTTTTCATGGGCGGCAGCAAAGCGTTCACGGCTGACTTCTGTAATGCGGTAGTAACTGGTACGTCCGATTTTTTCGGAGCTTAACCAGTCATTTTGCACCAAGCGAAACACCGCAGTACGCACGGAACGTTCGTTGAAACCGAACACATCCATGAGTTGAATCAGACTGGCTAAACTAATAACCCCTCCTCGTTGAAAGATACAATCACCAAAGATTGACATAATTAACGAGGTGCCACTTAAGACGTCTTCACAAATAAGCTCATTGATATATTGTTTTAGTTTAGCGTTCATGTCATTTATTCATTATTTAAAAAGCACGCAACAATACCCAAGAGACTATCGCGCGAGGTTAACTACATTAAGCAGGCACAGCGATATTGCGTAGGTCAACAACACGTTGAGCCTTACCCTCAGAACGAGGTAGCATACCTTGTGGTAAGACGTCTATCTGAACGCTGATACCCACCATGGTTTTTATTTTTTGTTCAAGTTTTCTGGCCAATTGCATCACTTCAAGATCACTGGCATCACTACGTGACTCAACATGGATACGTAGGGTGTCTAAGTGGCCGTGCTTGATGATATGAATTTGGTAGTTTGGCAGTAATTTTGATATTTGTAAAATTTGTTCTTCGATCTGCGAGGGAAACACATTGACGCCGCGGATGATCATCATATCATCACTACGACCAACAATCTTTTCCATACGACGCATGGTGCGTACAGAGCCTGGTAATAAGCGGGTCAAATCTCGGGTACGGTAGCGAATGATGGGCATACCCTCCTTAGTAATGGTGGTAAACACTAGTTCGCCAAGCTCGCCGTCTGGTAGCACCTCCCCGGTCTCAGGGTTGATGATTTCTGGGTAAAAATGGTCTTCCCAAATGGTTGCGCCGTCTTTAGATTCTAAGCATTCCATGGCGACACCTGGGCCCATGATTTCTGACAGACCATAGATATCTAACGCATCAATACCCATGCGTGCTTCGATTTCTTGGCGCATGGCGTTAGTCCACGGTTCAGCCCCAAAAATACCGGTTTTGATAGAACAGTCTTTGGCTGTACCAAATTTCTTCTCTAATGCTTCAATAATGTTCAAGCAGTAAGAAGGGGTAACCATTAATGCGGTTGGTTTAAAGTCATGGATTAGCTGGGCTTGGCGGTCAGTTTGGCCACCTGACATTGGGATAACCGTTGCACCTAATCGTTCAACACCATAGTGCGCACCCAAACCACCAGTGAATAGGCCATAACCGTAGGATACTTGGATACTATCTTTACTAGTAAGGCCAGCCGCACGCAGTGAGCGTGCTACGACATCCGACCAAGTCACGATATCTTGCTTGGTATAACCGACCACGGTAGGTTGGCCAGTAGTACCTGATGATGCATGAACACGGACGATCTGTTCACGTGGGACGCTAAACATACCGAACGGGTAATTATCGCGCAAGTCTGATTTGGTGGTGAATGGGAATTTGGCTAAATCTTCTAATGATTGGCAGTCTTCTGGGTGGACACCTACTTGATCAAATTTCTTCTTATATACAGGGTTGTTTTCGTATGCGTGTTTGAGTGTTTCTTTCAAACGTTTCAACTGTACGCTACGCAATTCGTCTACTGACGCGGTTTCGATGTGTTCCATAACGTTATGATTCATGTAAAACTCCTTTTCGTAGTCATCCTGACTACATTTCCAATTAAAAAACTCGGTTAAAGCCGTGATCAGACGTTTTCTATCACCATTGCCACACCTTGACCCACACCCACACACATAGTGCATAACGCATACTTACCGTTACGACGTTTTAATTCTTTCATTGCGGTGATGACCAAACGTGTACCACTCATTCCTAGAGGATGACCTAGCGCAATGGCCCCACCATTTGGGTTGATACGTACATCATTATCAGTAAGACCCAGTTCGCGAATCACGGCAAGGGATTGCGCGGCGAATGCTTCGTTAAGCTCGATAACATCCATCTGGCTTAATGTTAGTCCGGTTTGCTCAAGTACTTTTAGTACTGCAGGCACAGGGCCAATACCCATATAGCGTGGCTCGACACCAGCACTCGCCATACCAACAATACGCGCTTGCGGCGTTAGATTGTGTGCTTGACCAAAGCGTTCGCTACCCATTAGTACACAAGCAGCACCGTCATTGATGCCTGATGCGTTACCCGCAGTCACTGAACCACCCTCATTGCGAAATGGGGTTTTAAGACTAGCAAGAGCTTCTAAGCTAGCATCTGCACGTGGGTGTTCGTCTTGGTCAACAATCACGCTGCCTTTTTTCGTTTTGACTTCAACTGGTAAGATCTCTTCGGTAAAGAGACCCGCCTGTTGGGCAGCGGCAGTTTTTTGTTGGCTGCGTAGCGCGAATAGATCTTGGTCTTCGCGGCTGATCTGATATTTTTCAGCCACGTTTTCGGCAGTTTCTGGCATGCTATCAACACCATACGCTGCTTTCATTAATGGGTTAATAAAACGCCAACCGATGGAGGTGTCAAAAATTTCTGGTGCGCGGTGAAAGGCACTGGTCGGTTTTGATTGGACATAGGGTGCGCGGCTCATGCTCTCGACACCACCAGCCAATACAAACTCGGCCTCACCCGTTTTTACCAAACGTGAGGCGATGCCAATCGAGTCCATACCAGAGGCACAGAGACGGTTAACGGTGATAGCAGGCACCTTATCAGGCAAGCCTGCAAGTAAAGTTGCCATACGCGCTACATTACGGTTGTCTTCGCCAGCTTGGTTAGCACAGCCAATGACTACCTCATCGACCTTATCCCATGGCAAGTTTGGGTTTTGAGCTTTTAGGTATTGAATAGGCAACGCTGCCAAATCGTCTGTACGAACACTACTCAAGCCACCGGCATAGCGCCCGATTGGGGTGCGAATGGCGTCATAAATATATACTTGTTGCATCATAATTTCCCCTTACAATAAATTAATAAGCTTAAGCGCTCGCCGTGTGACAGGTGACGGATTTTTTTACCAAATACAGGCTGGCACGGTAACGTTCTTCACCATAAATACGTTGTAAGTTATTGAGCGTGTTAAGCACGGTGTCGTAGCCGAGCATTTGTGCCCATTCAAACGGACCTTGGGGGTAATTCACGCCGTACTTCATGGCCGCGTCGATGTCTGCTTCAGAGGCGATGTTATGTAACACTGCTTCACAGCCTTCATTAATGAGCATAGCAATGGTACGTAAAACATATAAACCAGGATGGTCGGCAGTCCAAATAACATGCACGTCAATGCGGGCAAAGGCTTGCGTCACCAGATCACGTTCATCATCATTACAGGCCATAGAGGCAGCCAATACAACAGCGCTGGCTTGTGACCAGTCCGCATGCCAGTCCATCAGCATGACTTTGGCATCACCATGATCAATCACCACGGATTCACCCAGTGATAAACGGATGCTGACATCACCAATTTCGATACTGTTCTGGACTGCATTTTCAGGAGTCACCGTGAGGCTATCAGCAGCTTGTAAGCGTTCAACCAAACCTTTGGCATAAAGCCAATCACCGCGTACGATAATGGTAGGCAGCTCGCCATCGCTTGCTTCAACGGTGGGCAACGTATAGGCAGGGGTTGCTGGGGTTTGGCTATAATCATAGAATCCTTGGCCAGATTTACGGCCGAAGCACCCTGCATCGACCAATTCTTTCTGTACCAACGATGGGCGGTAACGTGGCTCATAGAAGAAAGCTTGGTAGACGCTTTGGGTCACCGAAAAGTTGACATCTTGACCAATTAAGTCTGTCAACTCGCATGGCCCCATAGCAAAACGACCTGATTCACGCATGATAAAGTCAAGCTGCGCAGGCGTGGTCGCGTTTTCTTGCAGTGCGCGAAAACCTTCGGCGTAGTATGGACGCGCCACACGGTTGACGATAAAGCCTGGGGTAGACTTGGCGATTACTGGTACCTTTTTCCAAGCACTCATCAAGTTAAATAAACCATCTGTAATCTCAGTCGCTGTTCGTAAACCGCGAACAATCTCAACAAGCTTCATCACTGGGGCTGGATTAAAGAAGTGTAAGCCCACCACACGCTCAGGGTTTGGTACTGCTGAGGCAATCGCTGTAATCGATATTGACGACGTGTTTGATGCAAAAATCGTATCATTAGCACAAATATCAGCCAATTGGACAAAGAGCTGCTGTTTAATGTCTTGACGCTCAACAATCGCCTCAACGATCAACTGCACCGCTGCCATCTCATTAATATCTGTAATAATAGATAAATTCTCTAGGGTGCTATCAAGTAGCACTTGGGACATCTTGCCTTTTTGGACCCGTTTGGCAAGTTGGCTTTCCAGACTCGCTAAGGCGGCTTGACTTTTGGCAACATCTACATCAAAGAGATAGGTCGTGTGACCGTGCATGGCGGCCAACTGGGCAATGCCAATCCCCATCGTGCCTGCCCCAATAACGGCAATGGTTGCGTTTGATAAATCCCTCGTTTCCATGATTAACGTCCTTGGTAAATTGGGGTGCGTTTTTGCATAAAAGCTTGGACACCTTCTTTATAGTCGGCGGAGCGGCCAGCAAGTCGCTGCAAGTCCCGCTCTAAGATTAGCTGATCTTCTAGGCTGTTGTCCGCGGATACATTGATGGCTTTTTTAATGAGGCTTAGGCCATAGGTCGGTTGGCTGGCCAAGTGTTCGGCCAATTTACTGGCTTCGCTACGTAGCGCGTCATCTTCGACCACTTGCCAAATCATGCCCCATGCCATCGCTTGTTCAGCAGATAGCTTATCGCCTAATAGGGCTAAGCCCATCGCACGGGCGCGTCCGACAACGCGTGGTAAGAACCATGTACCGCCTGAATCGGGTACAAGCCCAAGACGACAAAACGCTTGGATAAATGAGGCTGATTTGGCCGCCAATACCAAGTCACACGCCAAAGCGATGTTCGCGCCGGCACCGGCAGCCACGCCATTCACCGCACAGATCACAGGCTTTGGCATGTCAGTAATCAGCTTAATAAGTGGATTGTAGTAAGTCTCGATAGATAGGCCCAAATCTGGCGCATCAGCATTCGGGGCAACTGCGCGATCGCCTAAATCTTGACCTGCACAAAAACCGCGACCTTCAGCAGAGAGCACTACAGCGCGAATAGTACTGTCTTTTGACCATGCTTTTAGCACGCTGACCACTTCTTTGTGCATGGTTTCATTAAAGCTATTAAGCTGTTTTGGGCGGTTTAAGGTAAGATAGCCGACGGCATTTTTTTCTTCGACGAGAATCGTTTGATAGTCCATTACATACCTCTAAAAATTGGTTGACGTTTTTCTAAAAATGCACGGATGCCTTCTTGACGATCTTGGGTGGCGGCAAGCCAAACAAATAGCTGACGTTCTTGCTTTAGGCCTTGGCTTAAGTTCACTTCGTGGATAGTTTTGAGTGACTGTTTGATGGCACGAATGGCCAAAGGGGCTTGTTTGGCGATTTTGGCCGCCAGATCAATGGTGTATTGTACGGTCAACTCGGTTGGGCAGATTTGGGTGGTAATCCCATGTTGTTGCGCGCTTAATGCACTAATCCTCTCACCTGTCATCGCCCAACGCATGGCAAGCTGCTGACCCACTAGGCGGGCGAGGCGCTGGGTGCCTCCTGCCCCTGGTAGCATGCCCAAGCCAATTTCAGGCAGTCCAAATTGGGCGTTTTCGCCCGTGACCACGATGTCACCATGCAGTACCAGCTCAAAACCGGCGCCGAGTGCATAGCCATTGACTGCGATTAATAGCGGCTTACTAAATTCATCGATTCGCTTCCATAAGGTTGGGCGAATGTCGGTTTGTAAGCTAACGGTATCGAGTTGAATAAGTTCGTTAAGATCTGCACCCGCAGCGAAGCATTCAGCATTGCCAGTAATGACGACCGCTTTTATATCGGTATCAGCATCATAGGCTTGAAGCCGTTCAACGATTTCTTGCAAAGTGGCGTTATTTAAGGCGTTGCGTTTTTCTGGGCGATTCAGCTCAATAAGTGCAACGCCCTCTTTTGGGCTGGAGATTTTAATGTAATTCATCCCTGAATCCTAATAAAAACAATGAAATAATGAGTTTTTGCCAAACCCTACTTTGGATATAAAAACGATAGATAGCTGAGTTGCTAGTGTCTCGCGATTACGCGTCAAAGCTTAATCGTATGTTGGCTGATACAGGTAATGCTTGGCAGCTGAGTACGTAGCCCTTATCTAACTCTTCTTGCTCAAGGCTATAGTTAACGGCCATCTCGACCTCACCTTCAATCACCCTACATTTACAAGTGGCACACACACCGCCTTTACAGGCGTAGGGTAAGTCAGCACCCGCACGTAATGCGGCATCTAGGATGCTGTCATCCTGTTTTGACACTTCAACGATCAGTTCACGTCCGTCCAAAATGATATTGACGCGCTCTTCGCTACGTTTTTCGATTTGCTGGGCGGTTGGTTTGTTGACAGTCCCCGTGTGGAAACGCTCGGTATGGATGTTGTTGCGATCGATACCAAAGTTTGGCAATACGGTCTCGACGGCTTCCATCATCTCTTCTGGGCCACAGGCAAAACAGTGGTCCACATCAGCACTGATAAGTTGGGAGTCAAACAACTGTTGTAGTTTATTCGCATCGATACGGCCATTAAAGATCTCGCTGTCACTCATCTCACGTGAGAAAATATTGACCAGTTGTAGACGTGTTTTAAAACGGTCTTTAAGGTCCATGATTTGCTCAGAGAACATGGTTTGTTTCCATGACTGATTGCCGTATACCAAGGTAAAATTAGCATCTGGTTGGGTATTTAACACCGTTTTGACGATGGATAAAATTGGGGTAATACCACTACCAGCAGCAAAGCTTAGGTAGTTTTGACCACCAGTTTTAGCGGCTTTTTGAAAGAAAACTCCTTGGGGTGGCATGACTTCTAGGGTATAGCCTACTTTTAGGTGTTCGTTTGCCCAAGTAGAAAATTGACCTTGATCAATCTTCTTGATGGCGATGCTCATGTCTTCTCGCACATCACTACAGATTGAGTAGCAGCGACGAATTTCGCCATTTTCTGTCATGTGACGGATGGTCAAATGTTGACCCGGTTGGTACTTAAAGGTTGCCGCGACTTCCGAAGCAAGATCAAATGCAATGCAAATCGCTTGCTCAGTTTGTGGCTGAATAGACTTGATAGTTAGTGGCAAAAATTGACTCATGCGAAAATCCTTCTTTCATATTGCTTAGTTAGTGAGCTGACTGTCACGTGCGGTCTCGCGACTACCCCTACCTTAGATGCATTTAAAATAATCAAACGGCTCAAGGCAGTCGAGGCACTTATACAGCGCCTTGCACGCAGTTGAACCAAATTCGCTAATCAGTTGGGTTTTTTGACTGCGACAATGGGGACAGGTCACACCATCGATTAGCGCCACGTGGGTACCACAGCTGTGTGAATCGCCTTGCGGCGGTGCAATGCCATATTCTTGCAGCTTTTGCTTACCTGCCTCACTCATCCAGTCGGTCGTCCAAGCTTCAGACAAGTCAATCACCACCTTTACAGGGGTCAGCCCACGTTCGGTAAACGTGTTGGTAATATCATCTTTTAGCATATCGGTTGCTGGGCAGCCGCTATAGGTTGGTGTTAAACGCACCACGATTTCGTTATCTGCGTTGATATCAACGCCCCGAATCATGCCTAAGTCAAGCACGGTCAAAACAGGTATTTCTGGATCATGAACCTGATTAAGGGCTTGCCAGCAGGCATCTGTGACTTGTGGAATTAACCGCATACTTTGACTCCCTGTCTTGTATGTTTACCAATTCATATTTGGGTAAGCACGTTGCATGTACTGTAATTCTGCCAAAATATAACCCAAGTGTTCGGTATGAGCGCCTTGTTTCGCACCACGGCGGTATGCGCCAATCTCAGGCAACGTTAAGTTCAAACGTGTCAATCCACTTTCAATCTGCGCTAACCATTCAGCTTTTAGAAGATCAAGTTTCGGTAAGACACCACTATCAACCAAAGCTTGTTCGTCAGTGGTGAGTTCAAACAATTCAGCAGTAAAGCGCCATAGGTTGTTCATCGCTTGTTGCGTTTTGTGGTGTGCCTCATCGGTACCTAGGCTTAGGCGTTCCATCCAGGCGCTTGAGAAACGTACGTGATATTTTGCTTCTTTCAATGACTTTACACCAAAGGCTGCAATATCTACGTGGCTGCTTTGGCTTAACGCGTCAAGTAACAATACATGGTAATGATCCATCAACCATTGACGCGCCATCGTTTGAGCAAAATCTCCATTGGGCTGTTCACATAGCAATAGGTTGCGATATTCACGTTCGGTACGTAAAAAAGCCATATTATCTTCATCACGGCCCAAGCCTTCGATTTTTCCGGCCAGACTCAGCACCGTACGTGATTGGCCTAATAAGTCTAAACCGATATTTGATAAAGCAATATCAAGCTCAAGCTCAGGGGCATGTCCACACCACTCAGACAAGCGGTGTGATAGGATCAATTGGCTATCACCAACATGAAGTAAAAATTGTGTTAATGCTTGGTTATTCATCGATTATCTCCTACCTTAAATATGTCCAATACCGTCTGGAATTTGATAGAAGGTAGGATGACGATATACCTTGTCGAGTGATGGCTCAAAAAACTCTGGTTTTTCCTCAGGTTGCGATGAGGTAATCAGCTCTGATTTCACTACCCAAATGCTCACACCTTCGTTACGACGAGTGTAGACATCACGCGCGTTTTGCAGAGCAATTTCATCATCTGGCGCGCGCAAGCTACCAACATGACGATGGCTGAGACCTTGTTTGCTACGGATAAACACTTCGTAAAGTGACCAGTTGTTTTTGCTTTCCATGGCTAATTTTCCTTTAAAAAATATTAAGCGACTTTTTGAGTATTGGCGTGTTGTTTCTGTGCATAGACAGCAGCAGAGTCACGAACCCATTTACCCTCTTCCCAAGCTTTACGTCGGGCTTCGATACGCTCATGGTTACACGGGCCTTTACCAGCAATCACGGCAAAGAGTTCGTCCCAGTTGATTTCACCGAATTCATAGTTGCCCGTTTCTTCGTTAAACGTCAAATCTTTGTCAGGAATAGTTAGACCAAGTTGAAACACCTGTGAGACGGTGTTATTCACGAATTTTTGGCGCAACTCATCGTTACTAAATAGTTTGATTTTCCAATCCATGCTAACAGCACTGTTGGGTGAATTATCATCACTTGGACCGAACATCATGAGCACTGGCCACCAGAAGCGATCGACTGCATCTTGTGCCATGGCTTTTTGTTCAGGTGTACCATTCGCCAATACCATCATGGCTTCGAAGCCTTGACGTTGGTGGAAACTTTCTTCTTTACAGATACGAACCATGGCGCGAGCATATGGACCATATGACGTCCGGCAAAGCGCCACTTGGTTGACGATAGCGGCGCCGTCAACCAACCAGCCGATAGCAGCGATGTCAGCCCAGGTTAAGGTTGGGTAGTTAAATATTGATGAGTATTTCATGCGGCCGGCAACGAGTTTATCCATCATATCGTCACGATCTGCGCCTAAGGTTTCAGCAGCGCTGTATAGATATAATCCATGACCTGCTTCATCTTGGACTTTGGCCAACAATACGGCTTTACGCTTGAGTGTTGGTGCACGCGTAATCCAATTACCCTCAGGTAACATACCAACCACTTCTGAATGTGCATGCTGACCAATCTGGCGAATGAGTGTTTTACGATAAGCATCTGGCATCCAATCTTTTGGCTCAATTGAAATGTCCTTTTCAATCTTGTTGTCAAATAATTCTACTTGCGTGTTCATTTGATACCTCGTCTTTAACAAGTGTTTGTGTCATCCAATTTAAAGCGATACTGTTTTAAAATCAATACCTATTTTTATGTATCGTTTTATTTTTTAGCTATTTTATTCATAAGTTGTTGTTTTAAATAAATATTTATAATATTAAATTTTT
>NZ_JBVFXW010000054.1:0-17769 GCF_055522395.1 Psychrobacter sp. TPE 89C | reverse complement strand
AAGCCGATCATGGTAACACCCATGATGGCGATGACGATGGCTGATATGATGAAGGCTTGCTGAGGGGAAATATGGGTGAGGATTCTTGGAGGCATCACACATCCTTATGTTGCCAGTTAAATTTAGTTTTCGAATTGACGAGTCGTTTTACGCTTGATCTAGCAAGCGATCGGTCTTAGCCGCCATGACAAAATCATTGCGATGTAGACCTTTGATACTATGCGACCACCAAGTGACGGTCACCTTGCCCCACTCTACCAGCATGCCCGGATGATGCCCCTCTGCTTCTGCAATGTCTGCCAACTGATTGGCAAATGCCATTGCCGTGACGAAGTTTTTAAATTTATACTGGCGCTGCAATTGCTTGATACCTTCTACCTCAATCAGCGACCAATCAGGAACCTGCTGTAACAGCTCACGCGCCTCAGCATCGTCAACTTTCGATGCGCCGATACGGCAAGCTTCGCAACTGTCTTGTGATAATGTAGTCATTATTATGTCCTTTTATATTCGTTAATAGATAAATGTACGTCCATGTTGACGCTTATACTTCACTACTGCATGTTATATCGTATAAAAACTACCTTTAACGCCATAATCAATCAGGCATTTTTTATAGGATAACTTGGCTCAAACAGCCCCATTGACATGGCCTTTTTGACCACTCCCATGATATCGCTATCGACGATGTCAAATAGCGTATCCAAATCATCAATCACATAGTAAATCGGTTGAATATGATCGATTCGATAAGGGGTACGGAGTACGTCGAGTAAATCAAACGCACGATGCTCTGGTTGGCGCTCTACTTGATGTAGGCTTTTACCTTGCTGGTCAGAATACTCTTTGAGCGCATACACTGTTTCAGATGGTGAGCTTAAAATGCCGCCGCCATAGATTCGGCGATTATCTTGAGTTTGTCCGACCAGACCAAACTCGATGGTAAACCAGTAGAGCCGTGCCAGAAACCATCTTTCTTCTTTCGTTGCACTAAGCCCCAGCTTGCCATACGTCTCGTTGAACATCGCAAACGCAGGATGGGTCAACAGTGGGCAATGTCCAACGATTTCGTGAAAAATATCAGGTTCTTCGATATAGTCCATGTCATCAAATCGGCGGATAAAGGTTGCGACTGGAAAAGATTTGTTGGCCAATAATTTGAAGAATTTTCCAAAGCTGATTAAAGCAGGAACAGCAGCCGTTTGCCAGCCAGTGGTCGCTTGTAATACCTCGTCAATATCTCGTAGCTGAGGAATACGTGTGGTCGGTAGGTTTAATTTGTTCAAACCCTCTAAATATGCAGTACAAGCACGATTGGGTATATGCTGAGCTTGACGCGCTAGCAACGCTTGCCACATCGCATGCTCATCATCACTGTAGTGAATATGACCATTACTATCTGGCTGGTGCGAGATATACGGCTGTTTTTTATTCGTCGCGTTAGGACGACTGGGCGCATCGTCGCTTTGCTTGTTAGTTGCAACGCTATTGGTACCGATGGCTGTATTGAGAGGGTCTATATGTGATAGGCGTTCCATGCCTGCATTCCTTTTATCGCAATGTGTACATTACCTTTGCACTCGTGACATTTGTACCCGTGCTTTTAAGTAACGTACCTATTGAAGAGTACATGAGGACAAGCCAAACTCCTTTTGTCTTGCCCAGTTGTTAAATTTTTTGAGTGTGGAGTGGTTTTATGGTGTTTCAGTCTCTGGCTGACCAACCGTGCCGCGACGTACTTGATCGCGCTCTATCGACTCAAACAACGCTTTAAAATTACCTTCACCAAAGCCGTCTGCATAATCGCCTTTACGTTGGATAAACTCGAAGAACACTGGGCTACCTAAGATAGTTTCAGAGAAAATCTGTAGCAGTAGACGCGGTGCACCGCCTTCCGTTGTCCCGTCTAACAAGATACCGCGCATTTGCAATTCAGCCACATTTTCACCATGGTTTGGTAAGCGCTCGCTCAGCATGTCATAGTAAGCAGCATTTGGTGCGGTCATGAGCGGAATACCAGCCGCTTTTAGCTTATCGATACTGGCAAACAAATCATCGCTGGCCAGAGCAATGTGCTGAATACCTTCACCATTGAAATGCATCAAGTATTCTTCGATTTGGCCACCGCCCTGCTTGGCTTCTTCATTTAATGGAATACGGATTTTGCCATCAGGTGCCGTCATGGCTTTACTGGTCAATCCTGTGTACTCGCCTTTGATATCAAAATAGCGAATCTCACGGAAATTAAAGATGCGCTCATAGAAGTTGGCCCAATAGGCCATACGACCACGGTAAACGTTGTGGGTTAAATGATCGATGACTTTGAAGCCATATCCGACAGGACGTCTATCGACCTCTGCAAAAAATTCAAAGTCGACGTCATAGATAGACTCGCCGTCTTTATAGCGGTCAATCAAATAAATTAATGACCCACCGATGCCTTTGATCGCAGGTAGTCTCAGCTCCATCACACCAGTTGGCACCTCTACTGGCTGCGCGCCCATCTCAATAGCACGCTCGTAGGCTTTTTTGGAGTCTTGCACCCGAAAGCCCATGCTACAAGCACCAGCGCCATGCTCTTCAACGAAGTAACTGGCTTGGCTTTTTGGTTCACGGTTTAGGATAAGATTGATGTCACCTTGACGGTATAGCGCAACGTCCTTTGAGCGATGGTTGGCCACATGTGTAAAGCCTAGCTGTTTAAATAATGCATCGACAGCGTCTGGTTTAGGCGAGGCGAATTCAACAAAATCAAACCCATTTAGTCCCATTGGGTTTTCAAATAAATCTGCCATTGTAATCATCCTTAATTTCAATTGGTGGTAAAAATACGATAAAACGATTGGTAATCAATCTTTATTGTTGACGTTGTATTTATATTAGATTAGGTTTATTTATAAGACTAATTGTTTTTTATGATTTATTTATCAGGTTTACTTATGAATATCAGCATTCGCCAATTGACCGCATTTATCCAAGTCGCTGACAATGGCAGTTTCACTCGTGCCAGCGATCAGATGCATTTGACACAATCTGCCGTTAGTGGTTTGATTAAAGAATTGGAATCTAGTCTGGGTATCGTGTTATTCGACCGTACGACGCGCCAGCTGTCTTTGTCGGCAGTCGGACGGCATCTACTACCACAAGCACGGCGCATCTTGAATGAGATGCAACTGTTTGAAAATGAAGCGAGTAGCTTGACTAGCTTAGCGCAAGGTCAAGTGCGACTGGCCGTTTCCCAGTTCGCAGCTTCCTCTATGCCCGCAGTTATCGCTCAGTTTGCCAAAAAGCATCCCGAGATTAGCGTGTCGTTGGTAGATTGCTCTGCAGAGAACTTACTGAGACACATCCAAGATATCGAAGTAGATTTAGGAGTCGGTACCGAGCTTGACTTTACGGAGACGGAGGATAACATCAGGGCAGATTTGTTATATCAGTTGCCATTTTGCGTGGTCATGCCAGATAGCCATGCATTGGCACAGAAGAGTGAAATTACTTGGCAGGATTTGTTAGACATTCCACTCATCACACTGCAAGGGCCATTTATAGAACAAGTGACCGCAGAACTGGATGAGCGTATCACCACTCATATTCAGCAAGCGCGCTATAAAGTCAATTTTATGTCCACGGCGCTTGAGATGACCCGTCAAGGATTTGGCATTACGCTGTGTCTGCCCTACATGCCTGAGGTTATCGACTGGGTAAGTGCCAACGGGTTACAGATGCGGCCACTGGCACAGCCTGTTAGAATGCGTCAGTTCTTTATTTATCAGCGGGCGTCTCGTGCTTTGTCACCAGCGACCATCGCATTTAAGATGTTTTTGCAAACGTATTTTTCGAGCCACTTTAACGATTTACAGCGTATTTGAGTATTATTGTTGGGCGACTCAGAAAATGAGCAAGGTAAGGCAGATGATAAGATAACGCAGATAATATCTAAATGATGACTGGCTATTTGATGCTGTTTGGCAAGATTTGACCATTTTTAACCCATTTAGCTAGTCATCGATTGAGTTGAGGGCATTCCTTCGTTAATTATTTTATAAATTCACCAGAATAACTGAATCTGATATTGAGTTAACGGCCAATTTGCTCTATTCTTTTTAACGCCTCAATTTATATCTCTTGTAAGGAAAAAAAATGTTTGAACGTATCGATTATTATGCGGGTGATCCAATCCTAGGATTGATGGACAAGTTTGCAGCAGACAACAACCCAGATAAAGTAAATTTAGGCGTGGGCGTCTATTATGATGAGGATGGCAAATTGCCAGTACTCGAGTGTGTAAAAATCGCTGAGCAGCGTATTGCAGACCCAGTATCTCCTCGTCCATACTTACCGATGGCTGGCTTACCAGGACACCGTAAAGGCTGTCAGGAATTGCTGTTTGGTAAAGACGCTCAAATCTTAAAAGACGATTTGGTTGCGACTATCGCGACTATCGGCGGTTCTGGTGCGTTGAAAGTAGGCGCAGAGTTCATGCATGACTGGTTCCCACAAGCCAAATGCTATGTGAGTGATCCAACGTGGGGCAACCACATTGCTATCTTTGAAGGCTCTGATGTTGAAGTCGGTAAATATCCGTACTACGACAAAACAACCAGCAGCATCAAATTTGACGAGATGATTGCGTTTTTTGAGACATTAAACAAGAACGACGTCATCTTATTACACCCTTGCTGCCACAACCCAACTGGTATGGATTTGACCCGTGAGCAGTGGGATACCGTGCTAAACGTCATCCAAGCTCGTGAATTGATTCCATTCATGGACATTGCTTACCAAGGTTTTGGCGAAGACATGGACAGCGATGCTTACGCTATCCGTAAAGCCGTAGATATGGGTCTGCCACTGTTTGTGAGCAACTCATTCTCTAAAAACTTATCACTATACGGTGAGCGTGTCGGCGGTCTATCTGTCGTTTGTCCAACAGCAGATGAAGCCAAACGCGTCTTTGGTCAGCTAAATGCAACTGTACGCCGCATCTACTCAAGCCCACCATCACATGGTGGCCGTGTGGTCGATATCGTGATGAACGACGAAGTATTACATGAGCAATGGGTTGGTGAGGTTTACGCGATGCGTGACCGTATCAAATCTATGCGTACCAAGCTAAAATCAGTATTAGAAGCTAAAATCCCTGGTCGTAGCTTTGATTACTTGACCGATCAAAACGGTATGTTCAGCTTTACTGGCCTCACTCCTGAGCAAGTCGAACAGCTACAAACTAAGTTTGGTATCTACATGGTGTCTAACTCACGTATGTGTGTGGCTGGACTAAACACCAGCAACATCGATTATGTAGCCAATGCGATGGCAGACGTTTTAAAAGACTGATTTAATCACGTTGCTAAAAACGCTGTTTCATAAAAGATAGCATGAAATGAAAATCGAATAAGAAAGGCTGAGCGATTGCTCAGCCTTTTTTTGTGTGCAGTATTTAGGGCATGCCCTAGTCAAAACCATGTAGTCAAAACAACGGTAATAACTGTTCAAAGAAGCTTTTTACGAAAGACATTGCACAAAAAAACTTGCAATCGATATATCAATAAATTACATTATACGTAAGTAGTTAATTATAACGTAATTCATAATTTATATTAGCAAGGAGCAAACCCATGTCAACGATTGACACAAGCCTCACCTCTTTTATCGATATCGCCGCTGATTCTGACTTTTCTATTCACAATCTTCCTTATGGTATTTTTAGCGATACCAAAGACGCTGCGGGCAATAACAATCGCCGCGCTGGTGTTGCTATCGGTGAGCACGTATTGGATCTATCTGTACTCGAAGCCGAAGGGTTCTTGAGCTTAGATGGTGGCCCATACTTTGATCAATCTACGCTAAATGCTTTTATCGACTCAGGTCGAGAGAATTGGACGCAGGCACGCACAACCATTCAAACGCTGCTGTCTAGCGACAATGCTACCTTACGTGACAATGCGGACTTACAGAAAAAGGCGCTGTTTAAACAAGCAAACGTCACCATGTATTTGCCTGTACGAGTACCCGGATTTACAGACTTCTACTCTTCTAAAGAGCATGCCACCAACGTCGGCACCATGTTCCGTGACCCAAACAATGCCCTACTGCCTAACTGGACTGAAATGCCTGTCGGCTATAACGGACGCGCCAGCACCGTTATCGTTAGCGGGACTGATATCGTACGCCCATCTGGTCAGCTAAAACCCAATGCTGATGACCGTCCTATATTTTCTGCCTGTAAGCGCTTGGATTTTGAATTAGAGACCGCATTTGTCGTTGGTAAAGGCAATCATATCGGTCAACCAATCGCCGTAGATGATGCCTCTGATCATATCTTTGGTATGGTATTACTCAATGACTGGTCGGCACGAGATATCCAAAAGTGGGAATACGTACCTTTAGGTCCATTCAATGCCAAAACCTTTGCGTCTGAAGTTTCCCCTTGGATTGTCACCATGGATGCATTAGCCCCGTTTAAAACAGCTTGCCCAACACAAGAACCTAAGCCGCTTGCTTATTTAAATGAAAAATCGAGCGATAACAGCTTTGACATCCACCTGTCAGTTGAGTTACTACCTAAAGATGCAGAAACAGCGACGGTCATTTGCGAGACTAATTTTAAATATATGTACTGGTCCATGGCACAGCAGCTCACCCACCACACCATCACTGGCTGCAAAATTGAAGTCGGCGACATGATGGGCTCAGGAACGATTTCAGGGCCAACGCCTGATTCTTATGGCTCGATGCTAGAGATTGCTTGGAACGCTACCAAACCAGTCACGCTAAAAGGCGGCGAGACGCGCAGCTTTATCGAAGATGGCGACACGGTCATTATGAAAGGCTATAGCGAAAAAGAGGGTATTCGTGTTGGCTTTGGTGAAGTACGCGGCAAAGTATTACCAGCGCTTAGCTTTGATTTTGATAAATAACAACCGTATATAAAAAAGGCGTAAAAGTAGATTTAAACTGTCAGACAACGATGATATACCGTCTATAAGCACTGGCAGCTTGTCTATTGATATTAACGATACGCCCTATCAAAAGGAGTTTGATATGAGCTTTACCATTGAAAAGATTCATCATGTGGCTTATCGCTGCAAAGATGCCAAAGAAACCGTTGAATGGTATCAAAAGCATTTGAATATGGATTTTATCTTAGCATTCGCAGAAGACCATGTACCTTCAACCAAAGCCTTTGACCCTTATATGCATGTCTTCTTGAATGCTGGTAGTGGCAATGTATTGGCTTTCTTTGAAGTACCCAATCAACCTGAGATGGGCTTTGATCCAAATACCCCAAATTGGGTGCAGCATTTGGCGCTAAAGGTCAAAGACCGTGATGAGCTACTAGTTGCCAAAGCGCATTTAGAACAAGGTGGCATTGACGTCATCGGCGTAACCAATCACGGCATCTTTCACTCTATTTACTTCTTTGATCCCAATGGTCATCGCCTAGAGCTGACCTATGATGATCCGACCTCAAAAGACAAAGTCTCGATGATTACAGACGCCATCAAGCAAGATATGCTAGATGAATGGTCTCGTACCAAACGCGCGCCAGCACATACGCAGTTTTTGCACAGTGAAGAGTTGGCTGAAGCAAGAGAAATCGCGCCTGTCGGTGAGTAACTGCCCTATCATTCTGTTTGCTAGCTTTTTTCATATGACTGATTAATCATCGCTTTAAGCCTAAAAGTGATGATTAAAGACACGCCCTACGTAGCAAAAGATAGCGAACCATATCTCACCATCATGAAAGGATTCTATGATGAAAGTAAAAAACCCCTTAGGAATACTCTTAGCCGCCTCGATTGCGATGACTGGCTGCTCCAATAACGATCAATCGGTCAGCACATCTACGAATACAGGTGAAGTGACTACATTGCGATTCTCGCATTTTATGACTGCCACTGACAATATAAACACCGAAGCGTTAGAACCATGGGCAAAGAAAATTGAAGCGGATTCAAAAGGCCGATTAAAGGTAGAGATATACCCTTCTGCGACGCTCAGCAAACCAGGGTCTACTTATGATGCTACAGCGAAAGGCAGTGTGGATATTGGTATGCAAGCACAAGGATATACAGCAGGACGATTCCCTTTGACTCAAATCGTAGAGTTGCCAGGCATCACAAATACTGCACAGCAGCAGAGCTGTATACTTCATAAACTATATGACGAGGGTGTCATTAAAGACGAGTACGAAGACACTCACTTGCTAGCGCTGATAGGCACTGGACAGGGTGCACTTCATACAGTTGATAAGCCGATTCGCACGCCAGCCGATATGAAAGGTCTACGTATTCGCCAGCCTTCTGCGGTTGCTAGCCACATCATCGAAGCGACTGGCGCCGCACCTGTCGGCATGCCTGCCAGTGATACTTACACCTCTCTTCAGCGCGGTGTCATTGATGGGCTCAGCTTTACTTGGCAACCTATTCAAGCATTTCGCCTTGATGAGCTAATCAATACGCACACTAATATTCCTTTTTATAATTCTACTTTTGTTATCAGTATGAATAAAGATAAATATAACAGTTTGCCTGATGACCTAAAGAAAGTAATTGATGATAATTCTGGCGCAGCGCTGGCAGCACATATATCGGAGGTGTTTGATGTGAGTAATGCCAAAGCGATGGCCGCTGCCAAAGCAAAAGGCGATATCATGATCGACATCCCTGATCCACTCAATGACCCTGATTGGAAAGGCCCATTAATGGAAGGCTCTCAGCATTACCTTGATGAAGTCAATGCGACTGGCCTAGACGCTGACAACGTATACGAAAAAGCAAAAGCGGCCAGTAGCGTCTGTATGGTTTAGAGGACGAACATTATTAGATGATGTTCGAAAATAAATTTCTCGATGCGATAGCCATTTAGCTTATAGCATAAAATACTGGCTATGCTAGTTGATAACGCTGTGCTATCGCTAATATTTGTTCGACCACATGATGTTGCTCGCTCATCGGTAACTGCTCTATGGTTCCGATGACCGTAATGGCATACTCTAATGGCAAGCTCTGAGTAGCTGATTCAGCAGTAACTGTAGACTGACTGGCGATATTACTTGTCAGCTGAGGTACGATAATAGGAATGGTAATGGCATTAATACCCATCACCATATCACCCGTGACAGTTGCATAGCCATGGGTACGAATTTTTGCTTGTAGTTGGGTGAAATTCCGCCACTGCTCTACTTTAGTGGCTTCATTGCTTGCATGCCATTCAGCCATCACTAGTGGTTGGATAATCGCATCAGATTGATAACTGGCAAACAGCTGACCCGTTGCCGACGTCGTCAGTGGCATACGTGAACCAATGCGAGTAATGATACTGATTGGACTGTCTGGCTCAACAGATTGAATAATGATGGGGCCTTCGCTGAACCATTTGGCAATTTGCACCCCGCAGTTGAGGATATCTTTTATCTCATTGGCTGCATGAGTCAGTCGCTCCAAGATGTTATTTGAACTGACCCCGTTATGACTAAGTGCATTGACTCGAATACCTAATCCATAGCGCCCATCATTTAGCTGCCGAGCGTAATTTTTGCGGATGAGGCTAACCATATACCGGTGACACTTTGCTGGATGCATTTGCATGGCTTCAGCGATGTCCTTTAGCATCATAGGTTCATTGCGGTCGATAAGCACATCTAGTATCGACAGCCCAATCTCAAGTGACTGTACCCCACCTTGGTTTTTATTGGTGGTAGCAGGTTTGTCTATAAGGTTTTCAGCTGCTGGCATGGCTTGCTCGATTAATGATTTGTTAGGTTAATTCAAATAAACATCATTGAAATAAAGACTTAATATCAAGATACTTATATTAATTGCATTAAATAAGAATGCTATAACGAATTATAACCGCTTATTTCACTCACAACATACCATAATAAAAGGGAATTCATAATGATGGCACTCTATGGCTACTTTCGTAGTAGCACCTCTTACCGTACTCGCATTGCGATGAACCTAAAGGGCTTGGATTATGACTACATCGCGGTCAACTTGGCTCAAGACGAGCAATTAGAAAGCGCATTTAAATTACTCAATCCACAAGGGTTAGTGCCTGTCTTACAAGCCGACGATTCATTACTCTATCAAAGCCCCGCTATCTTGGAATGGTTAGAGGATATTTACCCTGACAACCCACTATTGCCTAAAGATACGACTGGACGCATGCAAGTACGTGCCATTAGCGCCATGATTGGCTGCGACATTCACCCCCTTAATAACCGCCGTATCTTGCAATATTTGCGTAATGAGCTTTCGGTAGACGAGGAAGATGTCATTACATGGTACAATCGCTGGATAACTGAAGGTTTTGCCGCTTTGGAAAAAATACTAGCAAAAGATAAAACTCGTGGAAAATTTTGCTACAGTGACAGCCCTACGTTTGCAGACTGTTATCTCATTCCGCAAGTTTCTTCTGCTCGCCGCTTCAAAGTAGACCTCAGCACTTATCCTAATATTATGGAAATTGATGCGCATTGCCGCACGCTAAAAGCCTTTGCAGACGCAGATCCTATGCAGCAACCTGATGCACCAAAGTCTCAATAAGTCGCTAAAGATGACTAGCCAATATCGTTACTCCCCTTCTAATCATTCATCTTTTAATACAATATGACATATATGCAAATTATTGATTATATAGTGAGCAACTGTTGGATATTTTTGATAAAATACTTTATATATCAAATAAAGAATTAATTAAAATTCATTGATTATAAATAATTACACTGTTTTATCAATTATAAAAGGTTGGGGATAATGGACGATAACACTTTGCTAAACAAGGCAGACCTTCTACCTTCTGACGCAGCTACTGAGGTTTTCCCATTAGCTGTATCCGCTAGAGAGGACACAGAAGCCGCTAGAAAAATTGCACCGACCGTGGTCAAGCAGCTTTCAGAATCGGCACTATTTAGAATGGGGTTGCCAAAATCACTGGGAGGATGGGAAGGCAATCCTGTAGAAACCTTGAAAGTATATGAGACATTAGCCAGTGCTGAAGCTTCAGTAGCTTGGATCGTTTGGAATAACCATTTAGCGTGTACGTTTGGCAGGTTTTTAGACGAGTCTAGTATGAAAGAAATATACAATGACCCCTCCCACGTCTATGCCAACTCAGCACGTCCCGAAGGCGTTGCCACAGTGGTCGATAATGGCTATATGGTATCTGGTCGATGGACACTAGTATCCGGATGTGAATTGGCTGATTGGTTTGTGCTGCGCTGTTTGGTGGTTTCAGAAGGCTCTCCAACCACTTTGGGGCCAGGAGCAAATCTAAAACTGTTTTTTATTCCAAAGACAGAAGTAGAAGTCATTGATACTTGGCATGTTGGCGGATTGAATGGCACCGGCAGTCACGACATAGTCATTAAAGATGCCTTTGTAAAAGAATCTTATGCTGTTGGGTTTGATAGCCCTGTCACCATCGACAATGCTTATAGTCGCCTGCCTATTGGTTGTATCAATGCAGCAGGTTGTGCTGCCATGTCTCTAGGTGTATTAAAGGCCGCAATGGACGACTTGATTGATATGTGTCTTGAGAGAGTCACGCCTGGTAAGAACCCAGATCTACGCGACCGCGCCACCGTACAAGCTACCATCGCGAAGAGTAAAACCCTATTAGCATCTAGGCGCTTACAGTTACAGGATAGCGTCGAGACATTATGGAATGAAGCGCAGCAACAGAATACCTTTACCGATGTGCAACTTGCGGATGTCTGGGCAGCATCATGTGAGGCTGCCAGAGAAGCTCGAGCGATGGTATCTGAAATCTATGCGGTTGCGGGCACTGCTTCATTGTATAAACAACATAAAATAGAAAGAGCGCATAGAGACATTCATGCGATTTTGCAACACGGCATTGTGCAGCCTCATTGGATGAATCAAGCTGGCATGGCTTATGTTGGATTAACACCAAATGCTGCGATGTTCAGAGTATAGTCAAACCCATACAAATCCGCTACATTGTCATCCTCGCTAAACATACTAATGTATAGCTTGCACTCGGCTTCCTTGTATCAAAAGTATCGAAATTGTTTGAACTCAACTATATGAATGTGACTTCTATAATAGGCACTGGCGCTTGTACAACATAAGGTTCAAACGCTTTTTATTGCTTAGAACTTACTGCTTAATAATTGCATAGAACACCTATTATTTACCCGTAGAAAAGCAAGACATTCGATGTCTTGCTTTTTTATATTTGATTGACAATCATAATTGAACGACCTCTTCAATCAAAATGGAAGCCTGCACCAATCGCGCCGCCTGCATTGCCCTGAGTATCTGCGGTACCATTTATCTTCATGACCCAACGGCCATCATTTGATAATTTGGAAAAACCAACAGCAACCGCGCTTTCTCCATTATACGTACCGACACCACCACTAATCATTGACTTGCCTGCGATATAAGCTTGCGGTAATGAAGACATCGCCATTGCTGCTGAAATACCAGCATTAGCATTCTCTTCGACTTCACCAATTTTATAGCCTAGATCGCTCATATTGTTATTGAGTCTACTATCTAGCGCGCTCAATTGACTGTAGTTGACAGCATCTGTCGCTTCGACACCATCAGCGACGCCTGTTATGCGCTGATTACCAGCATATAGACCTTGAGCAGTCATGCTTGGGCCATCTTGCATGCTGATGCCACTATTATTGATAACCGTCGTACCCACTGTGACACTATCAACACTGATGTTACCGTTTAAATCAAACTTGATACTACTGCCCTCTGCGGTGGTGGTTATGTTATTGCCACCTGTAAAGCTTAGGACACTACCGTCTCCAACTGGCTTATTGATATTAGCGCCACTGTCTGCACCAAAGTTAAGTCCAGCATCAAGCTTGTCCGTGTTGGTTTTAATGTTCGTGGTGTTAGTCATAATATTGCTAGTGTTCGTAGCGATATTAGTTGTATTGGTAGAAATATTGGTTGTGTTAGTGGCAATGTTCGTGGTGTTGACTTGCACATTTTCATTGATTTCAATGGTGCCTTGTCTGATAGAAGCAATCGCACCATCTATGTTGCCCTCACCTGTTCCACCAATGTTGCTATTGGTGAACGTACCACTCTCAGAATTGTAGACAGTGTCGCCACCGATAATGCTGCTGATACCACTCCCTTGTGCATAAAGCTGACTGCCATTGATAGCATCTTGGCTGCCAGCTGTTATCTCACCATTTTGGACGTTGGTGACTTTGTTATTAGCAGCATCAATGCCACTTTTCGTGATGCTTGGACCACCTGCAATGGTCAATCCATTGTCATTCATGGTTGTATCACCAGTGGTTACGCTATCTAAGATGATATCTGGGTTTAGATCAAAGCTAATATCATTAGCATTGGTAGGTATTGCTGCATCTTGTAGTCCCGTACTAGCAGCAAAGGCAGTGGCATCATTCACTGATGTTCTAGATACTTTGATATTGCCATCTCTACTGTTCAGATCGAGAGCATCTCCTTGTTTGACAATGGTAGCAATATCACCTTGAGCCGTGATTCCCCACCCTTGATCTAAGGCAATAGTCACTTCTTTTAATTGCCCAACATTTACAGCATCTGTATTTAGCACACCTTCCCCAACGTTGCGGATAGTGTTGCCTCCATTATCTAAGCCACGGCTACTCAATGAGACCTGTGAGACCATTCTACCTAAGCCATTATTGACGAAGGTAAATCCTGCATCACTCATGATGCTATTGCCTATTTGCATACTGCCAGTATCTCCGAGATCTAGCTGATTATTTAGCTTGACCTGAACACCGGTCTCAGAAGCAATAGTAGTCAAGTTGCTATCGCCTGTGATATTGATAGTATCGCCCAATGCAAATTGCTGATCATTGTCGCTATTACCGTCACCTATTTTGATACCTTTAGCAATTTCATTATTGGTCGTTGTGAGCTGTGCAAAGTTGACGGCATCACTTGGTGCAATTCCTTCAGCGACTTTGATAATTCTATTATTACCATTATCAAGTCCTTCATTGCTAAGCGTAATGGTCTGATTAGGGCCATCAGTGATGGTGATACCTGCATTATTCAGCACCGTGCTTTCCATTCTCACGCTACCATTTTTACCAAGTACCACATTTTCAGCCAATCTAACGTTTAGATTGCCTTCATCATCAGCGATGACACCGATATTGTTCTCAGTTAATTCTGTTGCGCCGCCTTGAACTGTCAATGTCTGACCTAATTTTCGATTGACGATAACTGCGGTATCATCTCCGGTAAAGCTCAAACCCAAGTCAACGGTGCTATTGGTTGCATTTAACTGTCTAACATTGACAGCGTCTGTATCTTCCTCACCATCATCTACATTGGTGATTCGATTACCACCGTTATTGAGACCACTGCTACTTAGTCTAACCGTACTGCCACCCAAGAAGCTGATACCACCCGTATTCAATAAGGTATCCCCTGTGGTGACACTGCTGAAGGTAACATTTTCTGCTGTCGCCACTTTAATACCACCGTCTTCAGCACTAAGAACGATGTTATCGCCTGTTAAGAAGTTGGCCGTGTTGTCCGTTTGATTAAGCGTTTTTACCTCAGCGCCATCTATTTGAGTAATGACCGTTTGTATGGCACTGTCAGCTTTCACTAAGCTGGCTTTGCTGGCTTCACTCAAGTCAACTGCATAGTCAGTCGTATTAGTCGCCATGTCTTTGTCACCTGCGGTAACTGTGACGGCCGAAGAGCCTGCTGAGGTAGTCACATCATTTGCATTGACTGTGTAGACGTCTTGACCGTTCTGACCCGTAGATTTCACAACATCAGCCACGTTAGTACCTGCGGCAACCTCTGTTTTAGCAGCGGCAGATGAACTGTTGAGCTGACTAACATTGACGGCGTCGCCTAATGCGCTACCATCCGCTACATTGGTGATTCGATTACCACCATTATTGAGGCCACTGCTGCTCAATCTGACGGTACTGCCACCAAGGAAGCTGATACCAGCTGTGTTTAGCAATGTATCCCCTGTAGTGACGCTAGTGAAAGCAACTTCATTTTTTGTAGCGACCTTAATACCACCATCCTCAGCGGTAAGAACGATATTATCTCCTGTTAGGAAATTGGCGGTATTGTCAGTTTTATTGAGTGTTTTGACATCAGTACTATCTATTTGAGTAATGACATTCTGTATAGCGCTATCTGCCACATTTGATACATCTTCTAATTGACCAAAATTCACTGCATCAAGAGTAGTTGTGCCTGCCTCGACGTTTGTGATTTTCTTATTAGCAGCATCAATACCACCACTCTTAGTGACACTTGGACCACCAATAATATTGACACCATTACTAGATATAAGAGTTGTAGATAAAGGTGAGGATACTGCAATACCTAAACCACTAACGGTAGTATTAAGCAGTGTATTACCTGTTTTAAGGCCCAGTTTATTAACGGTCGTAACAGGTCCCAGTCCAAAAGGTGAGCTACTACCCATTTTCACGCTACCATAATGACCTAGATCAAGGTTGTCATTGAGTTCAACTTCGATTTTGCCATTATTTACTCGTGTGTCGATGTTGTTATTAGAGCCAATCACCTCGACTGCTTGTCCCAGTGGCTTAGATACAGTGTTGCCATCAGCAGCTTTTAATGCAAATCCCAAGTCAGACACATCAGTAATCGCTTTGTTCAAGTCGCCGATGTTCGCAGCGTTGGATGCTGTTGTACCACCACTTGCCACACCTTTGATCTGTTGATGATTTGCATTGATACCCGTTGCCGTGAATTTTGGACCGCCTGCAATAGTGAGCCCATTGGCATTCAGCAGACTAGCACCTGTCGAGACACTATCTAAACCTGTGACGTCTTTTGCCAGTTTAAGCGTCAAAGTATCAGATCCATCAGCAACCACACCAATATTATTGCTATTAGACAGCTTTGCACTATCAGTCTCCCCACCTTTTACAATGAGCTGTTCACCGAGTTTACGGTTGATAGGAGTACCAATATCGCCGCCGAAATCCATACCTTTATCAAGTGTGCTGTTGGTAGCATTTTGCAGGCCAGTGAGCTGAGCTACGTTGACAGCGTCACTATTATTGGTACCTGCCGCTACGTTGACAATCTGACGATTGCCACCCTCTGACCCAGTACCAACTGATACAGCGCCGAGTGTCACACTTTTTGTCGCCATAATGGCATTTTCATCGATTAACAAAGTCCCTACTGGCACAAATCCAGTGGCTCCGCCTGCGACATTAGCAATGGACTTTGATCCCAGTGCCACGCCATTTTGGGTAGCAGATTGAGCACCTGCCCCAAGCGCCAATGCACCTTTTCCGGAAGCAGCAGACGCCATACCAAACGCTGATGAAGCCGTGCCAGCTGAGGTAGCATGTACACCAACTGCAGTAGATAGATCACCTTTAGACTGGGTTTTTACGCCTAGGGCAATAGATGCTGCACCACTTGATTCTGTATTTACATCATATCGATGGGCTTCCACCATATCTTTACCAGCATAATGCTTAAATATAGTATTTACGGTGCCACCGTTCAATGCACTACTAGTAGAGCTACTGCCAATATTTGCTTTTGAGGCATCATCTAGATCATCACCACCAAGTGCAATAGATGAGTGACCTTTTGATACGACATTTGCACCAATTGCAATGGACTGCTGCCCACTTGCCGTAGTGTGTTGACCACTTTGGCCACTACCAATTGCAATGGCTTGACCACCAGTAGCAGTTGCATTGCCACCCATAGCCATCGCATTTGGTCCTGTTGCTCCATCATTATTTGCGTTACCGCCAGCCGTTGAATTTACGCTATAGTATTTGGTTTTATTCGCTGCTACTGTATTGCTTAAGCTATACAGTAGCGAGCCATTAACCGCCTCTTTGCTACTAGCACTAATTAAACCACTATCTACGTTAACGATTTTTTTATGACCGGCATTGATGCCCATAGCAGAGATAGCAACACCGCTGTTAAAGGCTGCACTGTCTAGATCCGTTAGATTTTTTGCCAATTTAATGGTTAAAGTATCTTTTCCATCAGCAACTACACCAATGTTGTCACCGTTAGACAATTTCTTCTTATTAGCTTCGCCACCTTTAATCGTTAGCGTCTGACCATGGCTCCGTTTGACGGTTTTACCCGTATCACCATCAAATTTTAGGCCATTGCCATTGTTGTTATTGTGGCCATAACCGTTACCATTTCCATGGCTTTCATGACCATAACCACTTCCAGAGCTTTGATGACCCATGATATGCATAGTGTTGGAATAACTGACGTCAGCATTTGCATGCACGCCAAAGCCAGCCGCAAGCAGCCCAAGACCTATCGCGCTCAAGCGCAAGGTATGAATAGAAGACAGGTTAGATGTTGTATTGATGGTAGCATTAGCGCTCACACTAGATTTGGAAGACTTACCACGCCCCTTCGCATACTCACCGACTGCGGTAAAGCAACTTAAGGCTTCATTCCAGATGACTTTATAAATGCGGTTCATGACATGTACTCCCTTACAGAATGGTTAGAATTAAAAACCAAAGACAAGATTCATCTTGTAGAGAGTTGTTATGACGAAATAAAATGGTTTATGAGCTTATAGCAATGAGGCCTTTATGGGTTATTGTTTGTGTTAATCGTTGAAAAATAAGACATTTTATTTCTTGAAATCTTTATTACTCTCTGTATATATTAGTATTACCGAATATATACAGTGAGAGAAAGCCGTTTGTCTTGACTTTAATACTGAATGTCTTATATATATCAAAAAATGAATGTAAAG
>NZ_JBVFXW010000053.1:0-18908 GCF_055522395.1 Psychrobacter sp. TPE 89C | reverse complement strand
CTAAGCAATAAAAATACACTATCAAAAATAACTCAAAATTACCATTCATACGTAAATAAAATTCGAAATTTACTGGAAAATCCAGTAGAAAAATCTATGCCAGAATCAGTAAAAAATATTGTATCTCTATTAATGGAAACATTTAATAAATTTAGAGTTTTAAGTGCTGGCCATAACGGTGAGTGGGGCGATCATTATATTAATAACTATCTCACCCAGTGGCATCTTGCTGAACTAAAACTACCATTGGGTCAAAACACATGGTTCCATGGTCGTCCTGTCATGGTTCTACAAAACAACTATGAACTGGGATTGTTTAATGGTGATATTGGTTTCTGCTTACAGACCAGCGATGATAGAAGCCGACTAGAAGTGTTTTTTGAGAATAAAACACAGGGAATTGCGGTCAACTTGCTAAATGAAGAGGTAATCGCCACCGCATATGCAATGACCATTCATAAGTCGCAAGGGTCTGAATTTGATCATGTAGCGATTACTTTTGATAATAGTCATGCAAGACTACTGAGTAAAGAGCTTATCTATACAGCAGTGACTCGTGCTAAGAAACAAGTAACTATTTATAGTACCAAGCAGGCTTTCGAACGCGCTGTCAAAACACCAACTGAGCGCCATACAGGTTTGGCATTACAGTTTTAGTTGCTATCGAAAATTAACTTTATTCATGACACAATAAAAAAGCATCCGATTTGGATGCTTTTTTAGGACTTAAATGTTTTTAAGCAATTAAGACTAAGAGTTAAACTTTCTCTTCTTTGATAGCATAAATGCCTGGCAAGTGACGCAAGTAACCGTGGAAATCCATACCACAGCCATAGACGTAACGGTCAGCGACATTGATACCAACAAAATCAACATCAAAATCTTCAACCTTACGGTCATGTTGTTTGTTGAGCAAAACGCAAGATTCAAGTGATAAAGGCTTTTCTTTGCTTAGTTCTTCGACGACTGTTTTTAAGGTAATACCTTCGTCAAAAATATCATCAATCAGTAATACGTGCTCACCCTCGATGCTAACATCAGGTTTGTATTTCCAATCTAACTCATTAGTACCTTCGTTATCGCGATAACGTGTCGCATGGATGTAATGCATGCGATGGTAAAAGGTTAGGTGAGTCAATAATTGACCCGCTGGGATAAGTCCGCCATTCATAACGACCATGACGATTGGGTTTAGACCAGCATAATGCAGGTTAAGTTGAGCAGCAAGACGTTCGTAAGCAGCAGCAACTTCGATACTGCTGATAAGGCACTCTGAGTTGCGTAGTGTTTTTTCGATTTCTTGGTTACTGATTTGGGTCATCGGATGCGCCTTCGGTAAAAAGTGCCGCTTATTTTAGCAAATTTTAGTGAAATTTCCCAATAGCATATGACTTTTGGGGCAAATTTAATCTAATACTGGGGCTTATTCTGATTTTTCTACGATAAAAGGGCGGTAGTAGTTGGCTAAACGGTTTAATGAGCTGTCAGGTAAGTCAGGTAATAGCTTATTCAGTGCCATACTCATACCTTTATCAATAGCAGCTTTAGCAACTGGCACTGATTTTCGTTTAATCATACCCAGCTTCAACGTTTCGGCATAACGACTAATGAAATGCGTTAATGTTTGGTCATTCATCGTTTCGAGTGCTGTTTTGAACGCTTTTACATCTACGTGATCAGGGGTAATAGCGGAAAATCCTTTATCGATCAGTTGACCATCTGCTTCAGATAATTTGAAGCCTACTCGTGTTACCCCGTCATTATCAATAAAAGTCGCATGATCTCTCAAAAAGTGAAAGCTAGGGAGTACTTCTTCATTGTTTTCTTTACCGAGTAAAATATTGAGCAGTGTATCTGCTGTTTTTTCAACGGTAATCACTATCTTCTGCATAGAGGCTTTGCGTTCAGGATTTGGTGTAATCTCAACCAGTCCAACCAGTAGATTGTCGATCAAATCACGTGCCGTTTGATGGGTGAGTGCATCACGATAAGGGTAGTAGTCTACGGTCTCATTTGAAGCAACGACTTGTTCGGCTTCCTTCACCAATACTTTTAATTTATCTGAGGGTACGAATCCAAAATAGTGCGCCATGATGCTTCCTTTGTTCGCTGTTTCGATGGTTGCCTGATGTTATATCTATCATTAAATAAGTACTACTTTTACAGGATGCTTATTTAAACCTGTGCCGAGTATTTACTCAAAATTTATCACAATACGTCTCATTTAGTGACTTTTTATAATTGTACAGTCTAGGTTTTTTAGCTAGTAATCATATTAAAATATCGCTATTATTCTGCTACAACGGGGTGGGCTGCTCGCGGCACACTAATTTATCATATTTTAAATATTTTGATTTAAAAAGCTTGAACTCATAAGGCTATATGCCACTTGTCTAGGGAGAGATAAGATGAATAGTGCTATTGTACTACTATTTGGCGTCGCCGCCATGCTCTGCGGTTACGTGTTTTATTCAAAGTTTATCGCCACAAAAATTTTAGCACTGGACGATAGTCGTCCCACGCCAGCTCATACTATGAAAGATGGTATAGATTATGTCCCCACCAATAAATATGTATTGTGGGGACATCATTTTACGTCAGTCGCAGGGGCCGCACCGATTATCGGTCCTGCAATTGCCGTGATATGGGGTTGGTTGCCTGCCATCATTTGGATTGTGTTCGGCACAATCTTTATGGCGGGCGTACATGATATGTCGGCTATTTGGGCAAGTATGCGTAATAGAGGTCAATCGATTGGTTCTATTGCTGGTACCGTTATGGGTACCCGTGTGCGCAGTCTGATGATGATCGTCATCTTCTTGTTATTGCTGATGGTCAATGCTGTATTTGGCGTTGCTATCGCTAACATGATGATAAAAACACCATCTTCTGTATTACCAGTTTGGGGCGCGCTAGTCGTTGCCTTTATCATTGGTCAGTGTATTTATCGCTACAATATGAATTTGGTTTGGGTATCAATTATCGGGGTAACTGCGTTATACGGACTTATCTATCTTGGTCCTATGTTCCCTATTGTATTGCCTGAGACTATTTTCGGGTTACCTGATAATGCAGTATGGATTATTATCTTGTTTGCCTATGCAGCGGTTGCTTCGCTACTGCCTGTATGGATGCTATTACAACCACGTGATTATATTAATGGTTTACAGCTATTCGTCGGTTTGATTTTATTATACGCTGCGATTTTTATCGCGACGCCTGATATTGTCGCGCCAGCCATTAATACATCATTACCAATGGACACACCTTCACTGATGCCTTTGTTGTTTGTCACGATTGCTTGTGGTGCTATTTCAGGGTTCCATGGTTTGGTTGCGACAGGTACGACTTCTAAGCAGATTGACAAAGAAGGAGACGTACGTTTCGTTGGTTACTTCGGCGCATTGGGTGAAGGTATGCTCGCACTGGGTGCCGTTTTAGCCGCAACAGCAGGTTTTGCTACGCTTGGTGATTGGGAAGCGGTTTACCAAAAATTTGGGGACGGTTCGATTGGTGCCTTTATTGATGGTGGTGCAACCATCTTGAATGCTGGTGTTGGTATCGATATGGTGCTATCACAGACCATGCTTACAGTAATGGCTGCATTGTTTGCGGGCACTACGATGGATACCGGTGTGCGCTTACAGCGTTATATCTTCCAAGAGTTTGGTGAGATTTACAAATTACCCATACTTAATAAAAGTGTCGTTGCAACCTTGCTAGCAGTCGGAACTTGTCTATTATTAGCATTTGGTGCTGGTGGTATTGATGGTGCCGGTGGTATGGTTATCTGGCCACTGTTTGGTACAACCAATCAGTTAATGGCTGCTTTAACCTTAATGATCGTAACGGTTATCTTGTTACGCAAAGGCAAGCCTGTTTGGTTTACCTTAGCGCCGTTGTCGTTCCTATTGGTTATGACTGTATTGGCACTATTGATTCAGCTTAAAACTTTTTTCACGGACGGAAATTGGTTGCTTATCATTATGGACATCATCATTTTGATAGCGACTATTCTAGTCACGTTTGAGAGTCTATCTGTATTGCGCAAAGAATGGTCGCTACACAGAGGTAAAGGCAAAATCGAAGATGATGCCTAATAAGTGTCAATCATTTAAGTGCCATCGAGTATTTAATTAATAAGCCAGTACTTATATTGTAAAGAAACAAAAAACGCTAGCAGCCATTGCTGGCGTTTTTTGTATCAAATAGGCATGATAGATAACAAGACGTAGGAGATGAAAAAGTTATGGACGATACTAATATGTCAAATAATGCCAAACCAAGCGATACCACATCAAACGACATGCCAGATATTAAGCCATGGTGGCAACGGTTTACCGCTGGGCTAAATGAGTTTTATCATGCGCCATACCGTCAGACGATGGCACGTGCTGCACGTGATGAAGAAGATTTTTTTATGCTACTCATGTTCGCTGAGAGCCTAGGTATTGATAATCCTGCCAGCTTTTATACACTAGAGTTACAGCCTTTATTTTTAGAAAATTTCCACGAATGGCACACTAGAATGGGTATGGATAGATGTCCCTTTGACCATGTTGGTTGCTGCTAATGGTAGCTATAGTCAAAGAACTCTAAAATGGGTACAAGGCAGCCGACTGTAGATAGTACAAGTAGTACATCTAAGGAGGGTAACGCCGTAGCGGTTTAGTATTTCACCGACTATATATTGATTAAAAAAGAGAGATAAGTATGGCATTACATTCCTTACAGGCATTGGTAGAGCAGCTGGCAACACAACCGATTATATTTATCGGTGGAAAAGGCGGTGTGGGAAAGACCACGACGGCCGCTGCACTTGCCAGCTATTATGCAAGCCAGCAGCAAAAAACCTTAATTGTCTCAACCGATCCAGCACATAGTTTGGGCGATGTATTAAATATTCGACTGAAGAACGAAAAAACAGTGATATCACCTTATCTGGATGCTATTGAGCTGAATCCTGACACTATCGTTGACGAACACTTTGCACAAGTTGAGCGTACGATTAGAGCCTATGCCAATCCAGATATGATGCCCAAGATTCGAGAACATTTACAGCTATCAAAATCGGCACCAGGCGCGCAGGAAGCAGCGATGCTTGAGTCTATGTGTCAGCATTTGGTCAACGCCGCAGATGCAGATTATGATCACATTATTTTTGATACGGCACCAACAGGGCATACTCTACGGTTACTGGTATTACCAGAGATGATGGGTGCATGGACGGATGGGCTACTGGCACAGCAGCGCCGACAGTCTAAATTGCGCTCGGTGGCAAACCACTTGGACAGTCATAATCAAAAAAATGATAAAAACGATGTGGCAAATCCATTTGCAGCAAAAAAATCTGACCGCTGGGAGCAAGCCGTATCCGTATTAGAAAAACGCAAACAGCTGTTTCGTCAGGCAGGAGTATTACTTCATGACCGTGCACAAACAGCAATTGTGTTGGTCATGACCGCCGACGTGTTGCCATTGGCTGAGACCAGACGTGCGATCAAACAGTTAGAAGACAGCAAACTTACGCCAGCAGCGATAGTCATCAATCAGCTGATAACGCCTACTCAGTCTGATAATTTTTGGCAGCAGCGTGCAGATAGACAACAGCAAATTATGCAAGATATAGAGCAAAGCTTTACCAAGTATCCGCTATATCCAATTTATCTGCAGCAAACAGATGTACGTGGCACTGACGCATTAAGTGCTCTCTTGCGACCAGTGCGATAGACCTTCAATAATAACGCGGGCTGTTCTTTTATTTTCTGTGTGTGTAATTCAGTTTGGCTAGTCATGATTATATGACTGCAATTTAGCTGAAAGCGACCACGCCATATCTGCCCGTAACAACTGAGCTTGTTCAGACTTACCACTACTAAGTGACGACCATTGCGGCTTACCACGTGATTTTTTTAACTCACTTGGTAGTTTGTGCGTCGGCCATGGCGTCACTGAGTTATCATCTTCACTCTCGTCTGATTCACCGTTATTTTTTGTGCCTTTATATATCAGCTGGGTCGCATCTGTTGCAGCATGTCCACGATGACGTAGTGCCGTGAGTAAATCTATCGAGCGGGTGGTGAGTAGTGTCAACGTAGCAGGATCGATATATAAGCGTTTTACCCCTGTGATCCTATCAGCAATACTACTGGTGTTAGATAATAACCCTCCTGCAATGCCACCAATCGCTGCACCCAATCCCAATGTAGTGCCGAGTGCTGCTGCATCGACACCTAAGCCTAATAGTGCGCCGGCTGCTGCTCCAGAAGTTGTGCGTATGCCGTAGCTCTTTAACAGCTCAGGGTCAAATGGATCTTGCTGGTATGCTTGTAATTCAAGTGGTGTGGCAGCAACGGCATTGTCATAAAATTTATATAAGTTAAGCAAATTATGCTGCATAGCACGCTCGCTTTGGCGAACAGCTTCCTGCATTTGTGCCAACACTGGCATGGGATCATCACTGTCATTAATCTCACGAACGAAAGCGGCGACATTGATTAGAAAATCGGCAATGATAATGTTTGCCTCATCACTCAGTTGTGCCCAGTTTTCCGTCCGACGCTGCATCAGTTGCTCCAGCATCTCAGAGTGGGTAAGCATGGTAGCAAGGTTTTGCCATAAGTGCATTTCATCTTCAAACTCAAAAGCAACTGAATCAAAACGCGTGGATATATGCAAGTTTCGTCTTGCCAGCATCGTCTGCCATTCGTCGATATTGGCATCTTGACTGTCAGTAAAGTTAAAGACTGGCATCACTGGTATCGCCGCCCAAGACAAAATAGCCAGCTCATCCTTATACTTACCCAATACTGGCTCACGCGCATCAACGACGTAGATGGCCATATCGCTTGCCAGCAGTTGCCGAATCACTTTGGCTTCTTGGCTATAATCATATGGCAATTCATAGCTGTCTGAACCTTGAGCGATATCCGATGCCAAGAATTGCTGCAAGCGTTCAATACCATCACGTCGACTGGCAGTATTATCCTCTAACCAATCCATTAATCCTGAGGCATCTTCTAGACCAGGCGTGTCATATAGTGCTACTAATACTTCGCCAGTTTGGCTATCTGTCAATTGAGCCTGCTCGACATGCCGTGTGGTGGCAGCCTCGTTTTTGACCTCACCAAAATATACGTCTCGCAATAACGTGCGCAAAATAGAGGTTTTACCCGTGTTGGTATGACCGACGACCGCCAGTTTGAGCGCTTCACCACTGGCTACCGTTTTCTTAGTCATCGTGGCATCAGCAGTAACAGCATCAGGCGCTACTGCATACCCTTTATCCGCAAAGAGACCAACTGGTTTGTCACTGTTTTTATTATTCTCATGATTGTTATGGTCGTTATTCATAATAGAATCTTATATTAATGATGAATATTCAAAAGCGTTATGCGGCACTGGGTGGTCTGAACAATACTTTTAACTTCTTCTTAAAACCTTTGGCACGAAAGACACGCTGCCACATACGATAAAACACTCCAAAGATTAAACCAATAATATTATCGTGACTGGCTTCACCAACTGCGCCATATTGCACGGGATTATTGATGGTATCTTCTTCCACATAAGTACCAAACCAGCGATCAAAGACAATAAGGACGCCGCCGTAGTTTTGGTCAATGTATTCATCGTTGGTACCATGATGAGCACGGTGATTGGAGGGTGTATCAAAAATATACTCAACCCATTTCGGAAATTTGCCAACGGTTTCGGTATGGATAAAAAACTGATAAATAAGATCAAGCGCGTAAAAGAAAAATACCCATACTGGATGCACACCAAGTAGCATTAATGGCACAAAGAATAACCACCAACCTGTGACTGAGTACAGTAAACTTTGGCGCATCGCAGTGGATAGGTTCATACTATCATCAGAATGATGCAATACATGGGCAGACCAAAACCAATTCATCCGGTGCGAGGCACGATGGAACCAATAATAACTAAACTCAACCGCGATAAATATAGGAATAGCCGTCAGCCAAGTGACATCGATGGTAAACAGTCGATATTGATATAACCATAAACAGATGGGTATGACGATAAGTGCTTGTACCACTAGCTCAAAACCCAAGTAAGAGCCACCCAAGCTAAAGTTGGTCATCGTACGTCTCCAACTGAAGCTCTGACCATTACCACGCTTAGATTGATAGAACCATTCTGCTAGAAATAATAAGAAAAATGGCCCACCTGCCAGCGGTAATAGCCACTCTTGCCAGTGCGCAGGCAAAATATTTGTTAGTATTGGGTGCCATGACTCAGGAGAAATGGTCAAAATCGTTTGATTAAATGCCTCTTTATAACCATCCAATACCTGACCTAGCGTCATCAGGTCGTTATCTGCTTCTGCCATACTGGACTCCTTTCCATTATAACTATCCCTACTACATAACGTATCAACGTATGATGAACCTTAAAGCTAGTATCACTAATCCTCAGCATCCACCAAACCGATTTTTCGAGCAGAAAGCGCTGTCTGCCACTGCTGATAGCGAACGCCTTGGTTTCCTACTTGCTGTGGCTTTGAAACATGTAAGTCTGAAACATCGGCAGTCGGGCTAGCATCGCTAAGCAGTTTTACGATCAGTCCCTCTTTTGCATGACTGGCAATCTGATCAAGCTTACGCAATGTGCCACGGTCAGGCAGCGCTTTATTATGAATACCAAGTAAAACTTGTACAGGATGACTGTCTAAATACGTCTTTAACCGTGCCATATCGTCACGATCATCTAATATGCCAAAATTTTCCACATCGCCTTCAAGTGTGTTACCAAGACCTGACTGCCACCACTTTTCCTGATCTGAAGGGTATTCAAGTAGCGCAACCAGCTTCTTGCCAGCACTCACGGTTGCTTTTGGCGCGACAGGGGCAGGTGCTTCATTAAAATCATCAGCATCCACTACATGACGTTGCCAAAAATTTAGGATTTTTTGATAATACGGCTGTTTGATATCCAAACGCATCTTTTTACGGCGGAACATCAAGGCACAAAACGCCCAAGCAATCGCTCGCGGTACGATACCGTACATCAGTAAACTACCAACCAATAACCCCGCCCATTGCCGTGCAACAGATAGCGGCATGGCATCTGTCACCAATCTGCTTTGTGCGATAGCCGTACTGTCTGGCACACCAAATCCCACTATACTAGGTAGCCAGCCTAATACCTGAGTCAAAGTAATAAGCGCTTGATCAGACAGTAAGGTCGACTCCCAGCTAAAGCTGTACTGGCGCACAATCAACAAAAAAACAATCGCCAGTAGCATGCCGGTCAACGTTGCTAGCCACAATTGATGGCTAAATCGACCAAGATACCAACGCATACCGCTGTGCTGTAATTGACGTTCGTACAAGTTAACCGCTGCCTTAGTCACATCATCCTTACCGCGTATTAGGTAGCTGGGACTGACAAAACTGGCGAACCAATTGGACGATTGCTTGCCTTGATTAACCAGCGTCATGGCCACCCAGCCCAAGAGCATAATAGTATGAAACCCTAATAGACAAACCAGCACGTAAAAGAAGTTAACCACATTGGCCTGTAATAGCGTAAACAGCCCTAAAAATCCTGAAATACACCACACCACGCTCATCACGACCATGATGCCTTTGATACGGCCGTCAATCTTACCCAAAACTTGTGCCAACGCACCGTTACTATCGATACGTGAGGCTCGGCGATGCAGCTTTTGGATGGGTTTGCCATCTTCGCCTTGCAGTTTTTCTGTGATGAGTAGCGGGTCAGTGGCAAACACATGCTGCTGCGTCTCAAGCGTGCGTACCAACTCAGTCAATTGATCTTGGGGTGATAGCATAATGCGATAACATCCGTATAAAAGCGTTGATTTAGAATGGTCATAATTGATTATTGTAGCGTATATATAGGGTCTATTGAACATTCAAATGTTAGGGCTGCTGATCGCTAAAATTTCACCAGACTAGGCGCAAGCCGACGATAGTGTCGAGACCTTGGCTAGGCTTGTAACGACGTTTGGGGTGATTTTACATCAGCCTTGAGAACGGAGCGAGCAAAGCACTGCTTTGCCCGTTCGCAAGGCAAGAGCTGTGCTCGAGTGGAGGGCAGTACTATTTTTAGAAAAATTAAATCCATAAGGGTCTTATAGTGGGCGGGCTTCATTCATAACCACCTACCCTCTAAACATTTCCATCATGGTAAAGACCATAAAAGTACGCCAAAATGAACCAGATACATGACAAAAAGAACGATAAACTAATAAAAAATCGGTCAAAAATAATCTAAAAAAGGAATCATCATGAGTAATAAAACTTATCTAATAATCGGTGGTACAGGTGGCATTGGTAAAGCTATGATAGAGCAGTTAACCGCCAGCACGACACATGACACGATTGTCTTTGCCACTCACCATAAGAACATACCTGATTTTGAAGCCCCCAATTTACAGTGGATATCGATGGATATCTGCGACGAAGACAGCATTCAACAAGCAGCCGAAGTCATTAAGCAACAGACCACTCATATCGATTGGGTCATTAATTGTGCAGGGTTATTGCATACTGATACGCAGCAGCCGGAGAAAGCCCTGCGTCAGATGGAAACTGATTTTTTCTTACAGAATATGCAAGTGAACGCCTTAGCGAGCTTGCTGATTGCTAAGCATATCAAACCACTACTGGCAAAAGCTAAACGTAGCAATGACACGCCCGCCATTTTTGCGACGATATCAGCGCGCGTGGGTAGTATCAGTGACAATCAGCTAGGCGGTTGGTACAGCTATCGGATGAGTAAAGCGGCACTCAATATGGGAATGAAGAACCTGAGTATCGAATGGGGAAGGTCACTCAAGGATGTATGCGTGGTTGTCATGCAGCCAGGAACGGTCAATACGCAACTCTCAGCGCCTTTTCAGAGTAATGTGGCTGACGGACATTTATTCTCGCCAGCCTATAGTGCAGAGTGCTTGTTAGAAGTACTGAGTAATATGACCGCCACTCAATCAGGTAGCTTTGTAGATTGGGCTGGAGAGTCTATACCTTGGTAGTTATAAAGAGGGTTTCACAGTATTGATGCTCTATATATTAAGGGCATCAATATTGATTTAGGTCATCAAATACAACAAACCTAAAACAAACAAAGCCGCCATAATCAACAGTAAAAAACTTAGTACTTTACTCGTCGTAGAGGAGCCACCTGTACTTTCCTTTTTTACTTTAACTTTTTTGACAACGTGCAGAACCATTTTTACATGCTCGATATTGTCTTCGAGATAATGTTCACCCTCTGGTACAAACCCTAGAGATTCGTAGAAGCTAATCAGGTAAGCTTGTGCAGAGATGATAATAGGGCGCTTTTTACCGTATTTTTTACGGCAATGCGCAATGGCATGATTCATCATATCTCGTGCTAAACCGTCCCCTCGATGCGCGGCTAACACCAGCACTCTGCCAATAGAGGACATAGAGGTGTCGCTTACTTTGGTCGTAGCATCAGATGATGATAAGTTAGACCGTAACTTATTAAATTCAGGCGGGATAATGCGACAATAAGCCACCAATGCCTCGTTCTGATGTGCAATCAGATGCAGACAATCAAAGTCCAGCTCATCCATATCTTGATAAGCACAATTTTGTTCGACCACAAACACTTGTGAGCGAGCTTTTAAAATATGATACAGGTCAACGGAGGTTAGCTCATCGAACGTTTTAACAGAAAAAGTACAGGTCATAATTAAGCAGCTTTTAACGAATTGATTATTGAGGTTAAGTAGAATATTAAATGATGGTTAAGTATTGGAACGGTTCAAGTAATGCGCATTATAACGATTTAAGTACGTATTAACCATTCCTAACCATGTAGGGTTTGACTGATTTTATCCAAGTTCAAGCTATCAGACATGGCGCTAAAAATCTCAAAATACTTACCACGTTTTTTATACAGTTCTTCATGCGTGCCTGTCTCTACCACTCGGCCATTTTCTATCACCACCAGATCATCGGCATCAATGATTTGAGCGATATTGTGCGACACAATAATCACAGTCCGATCTTCTTTAATCAAATCCAAGCTTTTTTTGACTTGCTGACTGGCAATTGCATCAAGGCTGGCCGTGGGCTCATCCAAAAATACGATGGGTGGATCCTTTAAAAACATTCTTGCCAGCGCAATACGTTGCTGCTGACCACCAGATAATGATTTTGCCGTGCTCTCATAGCCCTGTGGTAGCTGAATGACTTGCTCATGGATAGAGGCTTTTTTGGCAGCAGCTACAATGTCTTCATCGCTCGCACTCATGTCACCATAACGAATATTTTCCCCAATCGTACCTGAAAAAATATGATTACTTTGCAATACAAGCCCAATTTTTTGGCGCAATGCCTGCGTATCATAGTTATCTAAATCATGGCCATCTAAGCAAATACTGCCCGCATTTGGCGCATAGAATTTCACCAACAAGTTGATAATAGTGCTTTTACCAGCGCCACTCAGGCCCACTAGTGCAGTAATACGGTTGGGTTTTATGGCGAAGCTGACATCGGTTAAGGCCTTTGTACCATTAGGATAGGTAAAATCGACATTTTTAAGTTCGATATGACCTTGCAATTTATCACTTTGTAAACCGCCAAGGGTTTCAATTTGGCTGTCATCTTCTAAAATATCGAAGAAGCCTTCTGCATAAGTTAAGGCATTATTGATTTGGTCATAAATGCGATGCAGCTGACGGATAGGGGCGGCGACATTTTGAAACAACATGACATGAAACAAAATCATACCGATGGTCATCTCACCTTTTAAGACAAAATACGCGGTAAGTAAAATAATGACCACCACGCCAATCTGTTCGATAAAAGTTTTGATGGCATCGTAAATAAAGGCAATGCTACGAATACGCAGCTGATTGTCAGTCATGTCTTTTTGGATGACTAAATGCTTCTGGGCTTCGATTGGCTCGCGAACAAAAGATTTGACCACACTGATGGCATTAATCAACGAGATGACCAAGCCGCTTTTGGCTTCACGATAGCCGCGCATTTGTCGCCGAAACCCTTGTAAACGATTGGCTTGTTTTTGACTGATAAAGAAATAAATGGGCACAATAATAAGCCCGACCATACCTACCCAAAAATTAGTCGAAAACATGATAACAAGTGACACAATGGCACTGGCAAATAGCGGCAGCATATCAATAAAAAAGTTTTGTACCAAAGTGGTGAGACTACTTACGCCTAGATCGATACGGGTTTGTAGTTTGCCACTGTCGTTATTGCTACTGGTATAAAACGACATGCGATAGGTTAATATCCTCTCGACCACCTTTTGAGACAAATCCCTTGATAGGTTGATGCGGATTCTTTCACCAAAATAGCGCTGCCCAAACGAGATAAAAATGGACAGTAGCTCTTTTATGAGTAGTACGGCGCTAATAATACTCAGCATACGTACACCAGCTGCCCAAGGATCAGTAAGAGTAGCGATATCGGTTAAGGTATCTACGGTGTAACGCAAAACAAAAGCATTGACCTGTGCGGTAAAAGAGCCGAGTACAGTCAATACTAAGGTCAGTAAGATTAATGCTTTGTAAGGTGCAGCAAACACGGCTAACTTTTTAAGGATAGACCACAGCAAAGCGCCCCGTTCTACTTTATTGGTGGGCGGCTTGTTATTAAGTGGCACACGGCGCGGTGGTGTTGGCATATCGAAAAATAAACCTAACGTTTACGGTGAATTTTTAATCTAGCTCAGCTCGCAAAAATAAGTCAGATATCAGTTTGTCATCTTCACACGCTTGTTTAAAAGCTAAAATGAAAGCGCTTAAGGCTTTTTTGTCTGAAGAATAAGCCACAAACATGCTGCCCTCTGGATCGAACTTTACTAGATTATCCCATTCAGGATGCTGTTCTTGCAAAAATACAGCGGCTAAACTTCCCCAGTCATAACCGTTGCCTTCAAACCCTTCATCTGCACGTGTGGCGAATATATCCGCCTTATAAGAGCCGACGTCACTCAAACATATAGACACGCTATCCTCATGCTCTACCCAGGAAAAAGGGCTGATTTTTTGCTCAAAATCTAGATCACTCATGATGCTATACCTTTTGACATTAAAATCTCAGAATGTATAGTATGTTATCAGAATTATCGGAGAAATAGAGTGGTACATCCATTTTAGATATGGGATATCATGATTGGCAACCTATTATTATCGATCTAAAATGCATCCGCTGGCACAAAAACTTCACCTACCATGATACGCCTTGCTGAACGGCTCATAGAGACTTTTTTTGCTTGCCAGCGCCCATCGACCAGTTCAGTTTTTCCACCGACCAGCAACGTACCTGATGGATGACCAAAACGTACTTCATCGAACTTCTGACCACCAGCGGCCTCATTTACTAAGGTTCCTTGTGTGGTTGCTGCTGCTGCAATGGCGACAGCTGCTGTACCCATCATGGCGTGATGCAATTGCCCCATGCTCATAGCACGTACCACCAAATCAACCTCGCCAGCATCGACCGATTTGCCACTAGAGGCCGTATAGCTCTGCGCTGTGCCTACCCAAGCAACTTTAGGAATGTGTTGGCTGGTCTGCGCCTCGCTCACATCTTTAAACAATCCCATCGCTACACCGCCTTTGGCGCGGATGTTCTCAAGCTTAGTAAGTAGATCGCCATCGCTGTTGATATCGCCTTGTAACTCAGTACCCGTAAAGCCTAAATCTTCTGCTTTCAGAAAGATAGTTGGAATACCAGCGCTGATAAAGGTGGCTTTGACGTTGTCGGTAGTTAAGCCACAACCAGATACATCGAACTCATCAACCAAGTTACCAGTGGGGAACATATCGCTAGTGGCATCCACAGGATCAATAAATTCAATTTTGACTTCAGCAGCAGGGAAGGTCACACCGTCTAATTCAAAGTCGCCTGTTTCTTGAACTTGCACTTTGTTTTGCACATCCAAATAAACAGGTACATGGGCAATGATGGTTTTTCCAATATTCTCTTGCCAAATGCGTACTTCACAAATACCGCTTTCAGCATTGTCATTGATGCTGTTACTGATCTTGTCAGCATCAACCAGTCCCATATTAATGGCACAGGCACCAACCGCTGCGGTTAAATTGCCACAGTTTCCCGCCCAGTCAATCATAGGCTTGGCAATATTGACTTGCCCAAACAGGTAATTCACATCGTGATCTGATTTGTTAGAGTTCGATAAAATAACCGTCTTTGAAGTGCTAGAGCTACCATTACCCAAGCCGTCAATTTGTTTGCCGTAAGGGTCGGGGCTGCCTATGACACGTAATAAGAAGTTATCACGTGATTCACCAGCGACTTGGCAACGCTCAGGTAAGTCAGACAGTTTAAAGAATGTCCCTTTTGAGGTGCCACCGCGCATATAGGTAGCAGGAACGGATAGTTGCGGGGCGAAAGCTGTTTTATTTTTTGAAGTTGCTTGGGTCATTACATGGTTTCCTTTTTTATGCTTATTAGAGTGATAGTCGTTGATATAGTATTTTTGTGGTAAAATACCACAAGCGTCAATATTTTTTGAATATGGAGAATTTTATGTCCACTGCAAGCATACGTCTCAATAAAGCATTGGTTGATAAAGCCTATGCAATATCTAAAGCACAACATCGCACCCCGCCAAAGCAAATAGAACATTGGGCAACCATTGGACAAATTATGGAAGACAATCCTGATCTATCTTATGAATTTGTTCGTCAGCTTTTGATTGCGCAAGCAGAAGTGGATGCTGGTATGGTTGAACCTTACGAATTTGGATAATGTATTTTGGATAAACAATGACTCAGTCTTTAAGTATTGTTCAGTCACATAGTTTTAAAAAAGCGGTTAAAAAATTACATAAAAACCAGAAAGCTGATTTAGATAATGCTGTACGTACCATCATTGACGATCCTGATATAGGTGTGCAGAAAGTAGGCGACTTATCGTCCGTACGTGTCTATAAGTTTAAAATGCTAAAGCAGTTAACATTATTGGCTTATATAATTGATGATGGTCAGCTTGTCCTTACCTTGTTAATGGTTGGCACACATGAGAATTTTTATCGTGATGTTAAATTAATACTTTAATAATCGCTATAAAGCATTAGTCTCGTTATCTGTCACATCTAGAGACTAAAAAACCGATGCCATATCTCCATATAACATCGGCTCTTTGATTACTCAAAATATATAATACTTAGACAATATCTAGCGTACCTTCGATAAACTCTTTAGCAAAACGTTGCAGCATACCGCCAGCATTGTACATTTTGACTTCATCAGCAGTATCAAGTCGGCAGATAATAGGCGTCTCAGTGGTGTTACCATCGGCACGATGGATTACCAACGTCATCAACCCGCCAGCAGAGACTTCGCCCGTTACATCAAAGGTTTCCGTACCATCGATATTTAGCGTATGGCGAGTGGTGCCTTCTTCGAACTGTAATGGTAATGCACCCATACCCACTAAGTTTTGACGATGAATACGCTCAAAGTCCTCAGCGACGACTACTTCTACACCAGCGAGACGAACACCTTTGGCTGCCCAGTCACGGCTTGAGCCTTGACCATAGCCGTCACCTGCGATGATGATGAGTGGCTGCTCACGGTTCATATAGGTCTCAATTGCTTCCCACATACGCATGACTTGACCTTCTGGCTCAACACGCGCCAGTGAGCCTTGAATTACCTCGCCATCTTCATCGCGCACCATTTCGTTCAATAGTTTAGGATTGGCAAAGGTGGCACGTTGTGCAGTTAAATGGTCACCGCGATGGGTGGCGTATGAGTTGTAGTCCTCGGCAGGCAAGCCCATAGTATCTAAATACTCGCCAGCAGCTGATGCACCCAAGATCGCATTTGATGGAGACATATGGTCGGTCGTGATGTTATCACCCAACACTGCCAACGGACGCAAACCTGTTAGGGTATTCTTTTTCGCCATTTTGCCTTCCCAATACGGTGGACGGCGAATATAAGTCGTCATTTCACGCCAGTCATATAATGGACTTAACGCTTTGCCTGTGTCTTTTTTGGCTTCATCGAACATAGGAATATAAACGGCATTGAATTGCTCAGGCTTAACTGCTTTGGCTACAATGGCGTCAACCTCATCATCATCGAACCAGATGTCTTTTAGATAGACGTCATTGCCTTGTTGATCTTTGCCCAATGAGTCTTTTTCGATATCAAAGCGAATGTTACCAGCGATGGCGTAAGCGATAACCAGTGGCGGCGATGCCAAGAATGCTTGCTTAGCATATGGATGAATACGACCGTCAAAGTTACGGTTACCAGATAGCACTGCCGTGGTAAATAAGTCGTTATCAATGATTTCTTTTTCGATATCAGGGTCCAGCGCGCCACTCATACCATTACAAGTGGTACAAGCAAAACCAACCACGTCAAAGCCGATTTCTTGTAGCTCAGGCATCAAGCCTGCTTCTTCTAGGTACATTTTTACCGTTTTTGAGCCGGGTGCTAATGATGATTTTACCCAAGGTTTACGTAATAAGCCTTTTGCATTGGCGTTACGGGCGACGAGGCCTGCTGCTACCATGTTGCGTGGGTTTGAGGTATTGGTACAGCTGGTGATCGCCGCGATAATAACCGCGCCATCTGGCATCATGCCATCTTTTGGTTCAGGTAGCTTTTCATCAGCACCATGAGCGATACCTTTGGCAACCAAATCAGTGGTGGAAACACGTGCATGCGGACGCGAAGGGCCTGCCATATTACGTACCACGGCTGATAGATCAAACTCAAGCACGCGTGCGTACTCGGCTTTTTCCATGCCGTCAGCCCATAAGCCAGTTTGCTTGGCATACTGTTCGACCAATTTGATCTGAGCCTCAGAACGACCGGTTAGGCGCAAGTAGTCGATAGTTTGCTCATCGATATAGAACATCGCTGCAGTGGCACCATATTCTGGTGTCATGTTGGAGATAGACGCACGGTCGCCTACGGTTAATTGGCGCGCGCCGTCACCGAAGAATTCAATATAAGTAGATACCACACCGGCATCACGCAAAAACTCAGTCATCGCCAGTACCAAATCCGTACCCGTAATGCCTTTTTGCAGTTTACCCGTTAGTTTGACACCAACATAATCTGGCAGACGCATATATGATGGGTTACCTAGCATCACGCTTTCAGCTTCCAATCCACCAACACCGATGGAGATAACCCCCAACGCATCAACCATCGGTGTGTGGCTATCCGTACCAACCAAGGTATCGGCAAAAGCGACTTCTTCACCCGCTTTGTTTTTTACCACTTGTACGACAGGTGACATTTTCTCTAGGTTAATCTGATGCATGATGCCGTTACCTGGTGGTACGACATTCACATTATCAAAAGCGTACTGGCACCAGTTGATGAAGTGAAAACGGTCATCGTTACGGCGTTCTTCAATCGCGCGGTTTTTCTCAAATGCATTTTCTTCAAAGCCTGCGTGCTCAACGGCTAGTGAGTGGTCAACGATAAGCTGAGTTGGCACGATAGGGTTTACCTTAGAAGGATCACCACCTTGCTCAGCGATGGCATCACGTAGACCAGCCAAATCGACAAAAGCGGTCTGACCTAAGATGTCATGACATACCACGCGGGCAGGGTACCAAGGAAAGTCGAGGTCTTGTTTGCCTTCGATATGTTGTTTTAGGGCATTGGTTAACTCTTCTGGTGGGCAACGACGAACCAAATTTTCACACAATACTTTTGAGCAGAATGATAACTTGTCATACGCGCCAGCTTCGATATTTTCGACAGCCTCACGGGTATCAAAGTAATACAAATCAGTATCGGGCAGTGGCTTTTTAAAGGGTTCATTCATTGGTTGTACTAGTGCATTGTCCATAAGTCACCTTTGGCTGTTGGCTGGTTTAGATTAAAATTAATAAAAAATATTCTCTTAGAAAAA
>NZ_JBVFXW010000052.1:0-19330 GCF_055522395.1 Psychrobacter sp. TPE 89C | reverse complement strand
GCTTAGAACCTAAAAGTCCATTAAAAATACAAAAGCAATTCATCATTCTCAAAACACAAAAAAGCCTTTCAAGCTTTATACTTCATAGCTTGAAAGGCTTTTTCGATCGCATATTTTTATCTGGGTAAGCGTTTTAATATTAGGATTTTCTTACCGTTTAGAGCCGCCCTCACTCTATGTTCAACATCGATTTTGCCACAGCTTCGGCCACTTTAATGCCATCAATCCCTGCTGATAATATACCACCTGCGTAGCCAGCGCCTTCGCCTGCAGGAAATAAGCCTTTGGTGTTAATGCTTTGGAATTCTTTATTGCGTTTAATGCTGATTGGTGACGATGTTCTGGTTTCTACGCCAGTTAGTAAACCATCATCAGATGAAAATCCTTTAATTTTTTTATTAAACGCTGGAATGGCTTCACGTATGGCATCCACGGCAAAGTCTGGCAGTGCCTTGCTTAAGTCGGTTAAGGTAATGCCTGGTGTGTAAGAGGGTTTTACATCGCCTAATTCTGAGTCTGGTTTTCCTTTTAAGAAATCACCAATGGTTTGCGCTGGTGCACTGTAGTCTTTTCCGCCTAATTCAAACGCTAAAGTTTCTAGTTGTCTTTGTAAGTCAATACCAGCAAGGGGGTGGTTTGGATAATCTCGCTCTGGGTCGATGCCTACCACAATAGCACTGTTGGCGTTACGCTCGTTCCTTGAATATTGGCTCATGCCATTAGTGACCACACGGCCTTCCTCTGATGCTGCGGCAACCACAGTCCCGCCTGGGCACATACAGAAGCTATAAACAGAACGACCATTTTTACAATGATGAACCAGTTTGTAATCCGCAGCGCCAAGTATTTCGTTTCCAGCATTGTCACCAAAGCGTGCTTGGTCTATGGTTGACTGTTTATGTTCAATCCTAAAACCAATCGAGAAAGGCTTTGCTTCAACATACACGCCTTTATCATGGATCATTTGGAAGGTATCTCGGGCACTGTGACCAACGGCTAAAACAACATGGTTGGTTTTTAAGGTTTCGCCACTATTAAGTGTCACGCCAGTTACTTTTGAGTCAGTGATGTGCAAGTCGTCTACGCGAGTAGCAAAACGGACTTCTCCACCAAGCGCTATGATCTCGGCACGCATTTTTTCTACCATAGTGACTAACTTATAAGTACCTATGTGCGGCTTACTGACAAATAAAATTTCATCTGGTGCGCCAGCTTTTACAAATTCTGTCATTACTTTACGGCCGTAATGATTGGGATCTTTCACTTGGCTATATAATTTACCGTCAGAAAAAGTACCGGCTCCGCCTTCACCGAATTGTACGTTTGATTCTGTGTTTAATTTACGCTGACGCCAAAAGCCAAAGGTGTCTTTAGTGCGTTGTCTTACTTCATTACCGCGTTCAATGATAATAGGTTTAAAACCCATTTGAGCAAGGGTAAGTGCTGCTAATAAACCACAAGGACCAAAACCAATAACAACAGGGCGCTCAGTTAAATCTTTTGGCGCTTCACCTACATATTTGTAACTGGTGTCTGGCGTTGCTTTAACATGGTTGTCTGACTCAAATTGAACCAGTAAATCATTGGTCAAATCCGAATCGGTCAGTGTGATATCTAGCGTATAAATTAATTGGATATTTCTTTTATTACGAGCATCATAACCACGTTTAAACATCACAAATGACGCCATTTGCTCAGCAGAGATTTTAAGTTTTGTCGTTATAGCAGTCGTTAGATCTTCAGGTGCATGATTTAATGGCAATTTAATTTCAGTTAAACGTATCATTGGTTACTCATAAACTCGTGTAGAAAACAGTCTCGCATTTTACTGGTACTGATACAAATAAGCGAATAAATATTTTACTTATGCAGGGTAAATTTGCGTATTTGGTTTGTAGTTTGAAAATGACCCCTGCCGTCAAATCCGTACAATCAAAATTGGGAGACTTTAGTCACGCAACCTGACGATAATAATTAAACCACATCTGTCTTGGCAATAATAGATAACCCAAACCTTTTTAAGCCTAGTTCCTAGTCTCACTGCGAGCACAGCTCTTGTCTAACGTCGCTGCAAAGCAGTATTTTGCTATTCCACTTCTCATGATAATCAAGCTCACAACAGAACTCGTTATAAGGTATGAATAAGGAGTTTTAGCATGAGAAAGCGTACAGGTTGCAGAAGTGTCTACGTACCTATTATATTTGAGGAATTAAGTGCTAATTTAAACGTTCTTAGGTGATATTGCTAATATTGGGTTTTATAAACAGTCCATATTCATCCATTGCTTGCTACCAGTAAGGCGAATGATTTATTTCTTCAGCGAGAAAATCAATAAACCTTCTTTGTAATGGTGTCACCTGCTTTCGATTGGCATAAACCACATAAACACCCAAAGTTTTAGGTTTCCATTCAGGCAATAACTCAATAAGTTGTCCAGAGTCAATCAAGGACTTGACTGCGCCAGATGGCTGTAAGCTAATCCCATGTCCACGCAATGTGGCAGAGAGCAAGACTTCAGAGATATTGGCGCTGATATTGCCAGAGATAGGAACAGACTCTGGACCATTTGGCCCATCAAACACCCATGCCGACCGTCCAAAATACGCAAACGATAGACAGTTGTGATGTACAAGCGACTGTACATCTGTAGGTCTGCCACGCTTTTGTAAATAATCAGGTGCAGCGCATACGATAGAGTGGCACTCACCGATACGTCTGGCAACGACATTTGGCTCTAAGTCATTGGTGATACGAATCGCCAAGTCAATACGGGCATCAACTAAATTGACCGAATCATCAGTGGTAAGAATATCAATTGCTGTTTGCGGCCAGTGAGAAACAAAGCGACCAACCACATCCATCAAAAGGCTATCAATCAGCGAAAAGCTGGCAGTGATTCGCAGCTGACCTTTTAGCTCCAAAGTGTTTTGATTGCGTATCTGATCCAACGAGTCGGTCAATCCAAGCAGCTGATATGCTACCTCAAGCGTCTGCTCACCAGGTGCAGTGAGGCTAAGACTTCTGGTTGTGCGATGCAATAAGCGCACATCCATCCAAACCTCAAGCTCTGCCAGATAGCGCGTTACCTTAGCTCTAGACATGTCTAAATTGTCCGCGGCACGGCTCAGGCTACCTTGCTCAACGATCGTGACAAACACCTGTAACGCGGTCAGCCTATCCATTTCTTCATCCTCATTTGCGCGAAAAATGAAACAGTAAACACTGAATTATAGCGTATTTAAACGAAATACAATCGAATAGAATAGCCATTAACAACGAATACCGCCATTAACGCGGTCTATTTACTCAAACAAAAATACAGGTGGATTATGAAAAAATTAATGACAGCTTCTATGGCAGCCAGTGTTCTACTGCTTGCAACCCAAACGAACGCAGCCGATCTACAGTTACAAAAATATAAACCTGATAAAAATGCTATTTTTCCAGTCACCTCTGTACTAGCGAGTAGTGATACAGACGCTATTTTGTTCGATGCACAGTTCAGTGTCAAAGATGGCGAAGCATTGGTTGATATGATCAAAAAGAGCAATAAAGACCTAAAAATGATTTATATCACGGCAGGCGATCCAGATTACTACTTCGGTCTTCAGCCTTTAGTCAAAGCTTTTCCCAATGTTAAGGTAGTGTCTAGCCCTTCTATTGTTAAACACATTGAGGCGACTAAAGATGCAAAATTAGAGCATTGGGGTCCAATCCTTGGTAAACATGCACCTACCAAAATTACAGTACCTCAAACACTTGATCAGCCTACACTGACCTTAGAAGGCCACAAAATTGAAATCAAAGCGTTCGGAACCCCTCAAGCATACATGTGGGTACCAGAGTCAAAAACAGTTTTCGGCGGCGTGTCGGTAACATCAGGTATGCATGTATGGACTGCTGACACCCAAACCAAAGAAGCACGTAGCGCTTGGATACAATCATTAGAACAAATGAAGCAATTAAAGCCAAACGTTGTTATTCCAGGCCACTATTCAGGCAATCTACTCAAAAAAGACTACGCTGTTGATTTCACACTCAATTATCTAAAAACTTTTGAGCAAGCACTGGGCGAGGCAAAAAAACAAGATTCTAAGCAATCAGAAAAAGTAATTTCAATCATGAAGTCAGCTTATCCAGCGTTGCCCGGAGGCAGTGATTTAGAGTTGAGCAGTCAAGTCAATACAGGTGAAATAGAGTGGTAAATATAGGACAACTATTAAGTAAAAAATACTAACACCTGGCTATGTCTATTAGCCAGATGTTAGTGTCAAGGTGTGCCGTATGAATGCTTTGTCAATAAGCATACGCTAGCACTTCTAATGATAAAAGAGAGCAACTTATGACAATACAATATCGTCGTGCTACGCCTGAAGACTTTGCAGCCATTGTCGACCTCTTTGTCGCCAATATGAATTTGAGTGTATTTACTACTGCCACAGATAAGCGGGTTCTAAAGCAACTGGCTACCCTATTTCTAGCTAAAGACTGTCATCATGCTACTTTTATACAAGTTGCAGAATATCGTGACATTATTTGCGGTGTGGTGATAGGGGTCACTAAACAAGATCCATATAAAGCTTTATTATTCGATGATAAGCCTATTATTGATCAGATAGAAAGCAAGTTGCGCCTGTCTGAACAAGGACAACAGGTATTAAGTGATTTACAGAAAAAAGAATCGGCTAGCGCGAAACGAAAGAAAGTCGATTTTGATAACGAATTACAGTTCTTCTGTGTAGATCCAGACTATCGTCGCCACCGTATTGGTGCAACGTTGATTCAGGCATTTGAGACTTATCTCGTCGCACAGAGCGTAACCACGTATGCATTACATACAGACACTTTGTGTACTTATCAATACTACGATAATAATGGCTATCAACGTGTTGATCAGTATCCCAACGACCTAAACCCGCAAATAATGCACTATACCTATGTCAAACCTTTATCTTAACGAGTTTGTAAAGACGACGAATGGTTTTGACATCATAGATATACTAAGTTGGACGGTACAGTATCTTGTTACTTACAAAATATGATTTGCTGTAAAAAAGATTGGTAACGCTATATATAATATAGCGTTACCAATCTTTTTTACTGAGATGATGATGTTCTGACTGGGGTTTGCTATAAGATCAACTAACACTAATAGTAATTTACCACCCTGCTTTGCGCCTACTTCTCTATTCATAGTTTTGATTAAAAATTACCGATAGCTCATTTGCTGCTTCTTGCATAAGAGGTACATAACTAAGCAACTCCTCTAGACTTTTTCTCACGGTCGGACCGTGCGTAAACACCGTCGCAAAGGCTTGCTGATCGCCATTGGGAATCATGACCGCACAGGCAACCATACCTGGAATAAACTCCTCATTATCTATGCCTACTCCCGTCTCACGCGTTGTAGTAATCGTTTGCATCAGTTGTTTTTTATCGGTCTGAGTTTTGGTCGTTAGCGCATGTATCGACATTTTTTCAACGATGCGCTCGCATTTCTCATCCGCTAGCTGTGATAGCAACAATTTACCACTGGCACTGGCCCAAACTGGTACATGCGTGCCCGAAGGCAGAAATATTTGTAGCGGCCAATCCGACATAACGCGATCGATATAAACTACATCCAAGTCTTGCAAAATCGAAATACCCACCGTCTCCCCTATTTGCGCTGACAGCTCGTTCAGTATGGCCAACCTTTCATTTTTAAAGTCACTGTTTTGCAATAAGTTCATGGCAAGCTTATAAGTGCGCTTACCGCAAGTGACCTTTCCTGGCAAATCTAACTGCACAAACCCAAGACCCTGCAGTTGATCCAATAGCCGATACATACTCGGCACTGGCACTTCTAATGTTTCTGCTAAATCGCTGACACTCATTGGTCTTTGCGAGCTGGCTAGCACTTCTACTATCTGCAAAACGCGCTCAACACTTGAACCTTTCTTTTTAGTATTACTCATTGTTTGGTTTAAACCTCTGGCTGACTCGCAGCAAATAAATTTATTTATTATAACGATAAAATTTACGCTTTTGCGTCTTGCTATTACAAAAACATTCTGTTACCTTTCACATATCGATAAGAAATTTATCGTTATGTGAATTTTATATCTAAGCGCTATCCACTTCTGTGAATAGTTCGTGCGACGATTGAGCTGCCTACTACGCTCATATCTGAAGTCATTAATTCAAGGATGAATCACCATGTCACACAGTATCCTGCTCCCAAGAACGATGGAAATTGGACGCGATGCCTGCCAAAAGCTGCCAGTAATATTGGCCAGCTTAGGGGTGAAAAAACCCCTTATTATCACTGACGAGATGATGGTTAAACTCGGCTATGTCGATAACATACAAAACATTTTGAAAGCAGCACAAATCAATGCCGATGTATTTTCAGAGACGGTACCAGAGCCTACTGAAAGCTCTATTGAGGCTGGCGTGTCTCAAGTAAAAGCGCAAGATTACGATGGTCTGATTGCCTTAGGTGGCGGAAGTCCTATCGATAGTGCAAAGGCCATTGCTATTCTAGGAAAATTTGGCGGCGTGATTCGTGATTATAAGTTTCCTCGTCAAGTTGATGAAGCAGGCCTGCCTATTATTGCCATACCGACGACGGCAGGCACAGGATCAGAAGTAACACGCTTTACCATCATTACCGATGAAGCTAATAACGAAAAGCTGTTGTGCGTGGGTATGGGATTTATGCCCGTCGCAGCCATTATCGACTATAGCCTCACGCTCAGCGTACCACCGCGTACTACCGCAGATACGGGTATCGATGCGATGACCCATGCTATCGAAGCGTATATCAGCCCCAAACGTAATGCCTATAGCGACCAACAGGCGCTCGCCGCCCTACGCTTAATCGGACCCAATATCCAAACGGCTTATCACGACGGCAAAGATGAAACCGCCCGTGAAGCAATGATGCTGGGCTCTACTTTAGCAGGTATTGCATTCTGTAATTCTTCGGTGGCGCTGGTACATGGCATGAGTCGTCCAATCGGTGCTTTTTTCCATGTGCCGCATGGCCTATCAAACGCGATGCTATTGCCAACCATTACAGAATTCGGCATCTCTAGTGCGCCTGAGCGTTATGCAGACTGCGCGCGTGCCTTAGGAATAGCAGATCACAGCGAGACAGATGATCAGGCCAACGTCAGCTTGGTCAATTATCTAAAAAGCTTAAATGATGAGCTTCACGTGCCCACATTGGCACAGTTTGGTGTACAAAAAGCAGATTTTGATGCGCTAATAAACACGATGTGCGAGCAAGCATTTGCATCAGGTTCACCCAACAATAACCCTAGAATACCTACTCATGAAGAGATGGTTCAACTCTATACCTTGCTATGGGCTGACAACACTGTTGCTGAGAGTTCACTCAATTAAAACAGCCGTCATTTACGATTAACCTACTAATTATTCACACGTTTAAAGGAATTAAACCTATGCAAACAATCGGACATTTTATTAATGGCAGCCTGTCAAATAATGACAGCCAAACTCAAGATGTTTACAACCCATCAACTGGTGATGTCAGCAAAAAAGTCGCTTTAGGTGGTGAAAAAACAATTAGCGAAGCAGTCGCTGCGGCTAAAGCGGCTTTTCCCGCATGGAGCAAAACCTCGCCACTAAAACGCGCGCGCGTCATGTTCAAATTCAAAGAGTTGTTAGAGCAAAATGCGGATGAAATCTGCAGACTGGTTGGCGAAGAGCACGGGAAAATCGTACATGATGCGGCAGGCGAGTTACAGCGCGGTATTGAAAACGTCGAATATGCATGCGGCGCACCTGAGCTGCTCAAAGGCGAGCACAGCCGCAATGTGAGTACTGATATAGACTCTTGGAGTGAGTTTCATCCACTAGGTGTCGTCGCTGGTATCACACCATTCAACTTCCCTGTGATGGTGCCACTGTGGATGTTCCCGATGGCCATCGTGTGCGGTAATACCTTTGTATTAAAACCGTCTGAGCGTGACCCAAGTTCCACACTTTTCATCGCGCAGCTTTTACAGCAAGCGGGCCTACCAGATGGTGTCATCAACGTCGTAAATGGTGGCAAAGAAGCCGTTGATGCTATTTTGCATCATCCAGATGTCAAAGCCGTTAGCTTTGTGGGCTCAACCCCTATCGCTGAATACATCTATACCACAGCCGCTGCACAAGGCAAACGTTGCCAAGCATTAGGCGGTGCAAAAAACCATGCGATTGTCATGCCAGATGCGGACTTAGACAATGTCGTAACCTCATTATTGGGTGCTGCTTTTGGCTCATCAGGCGAGCGTTGTATGGCGCTATCTGTTGCTGTTGCCGTTGGTGACGAAACGGCTGACAAGATGATTGCGGCCCTACAGCCTGCTATTAAAGAGCTAAAACTAGGTCTTCATTCAGATAAGAGCAACGACTTTGGCCCTGTCATTACAGCAGCACACAAATCTAAGATTTTAGATTACATCAAAAGTGCTGCTGAACAAGGTGCAGAGCTCATCATCGATGGCTCTGATGCTGCACCAGAAGGCAATGAAAATGGATTTTTCGTAGGTCCTACTCTGATTGATCATGTCACTAAAGAGATGTACAGCTACGAGGCAGAAATTTTCGGTCCCGTTTTACAGGTGATGCGTGTGCAGACCATGGCCGAGGCAGTGCAACTCATAAACGACCATGAATATGGTAACGGCACCTGTATTTATACGAGAGATGGAGAAGCGGCGCGTTACTTTATTGACAACATTCAAGTCGGTATGGTTGGTGTCAATATTCCACTACCAGTACCTGTAGCGTCTCAAAGCTTTGGTGGCTGGAAGCGTTCATTATTTGGTGACTTGGCCATGTACGGACCAGACGGCGTGAGATTCTTCACTCGTCGTAAGACCATTACGCAGCGCTGGCCTAGTGCGGCATTGAGAGAAGAAAAACAGTTCTCTATGCCAACTTAATAGCACTGCCTTTTCAAGGTGCTAGCCTTTAAGAACACTACATTATAAAGGCGCTACATTATAAAGCCCTTACCTTTTAAGCGCACTGCATAATCAGTGCGCTTAAAAGCAGTCGTTTGTATTCAAAAAATGCTGCTTGCTTCTGACTCTCTCCATTAGTGGACGACTGGCAAGTGCTCTGACTGAATTCTAATTTTTCATAGTCGTACCATAAAATTCTAAGGATAGATAACTATGCGAGAAACTTTTGAATTGCCATTACTGGGTGTCAAAGTCATCGATTTTGGTCAATATATTGCCGGTCCCGCTGTCGGTATGATGCTTGGCGACTTAGGCGCAACCGTGGTTCATATAGATCCGCCATCAGGCCCAAAGTGGCACAGTCCAGCCAATGCGGTATTGAATCGCAACAAATTGATGTTAACACTCGATCTTAAGACAGATGAAGGCTTGGCACAAGCTAGGCAGTTAATTTTAGAAAGTGACATCGTTATCGAAGGCTTTCGCCCTGGAAAAATGGCAGAAATGGGATTAGATCTGGTCGCGCTACGAAAAGAGCGGCCACAGCTGATCACACTGTCCATCCCTGGATTTGCATCGAATGACGAAAATCGCCGTGAGTTACGTGCCTATGAAAGCATTGTGGCAGCGAGCTCGGGGGTGTTTACTGACATGGGTTTAAACCGTGTGCTCATGGGCATCAATCCCTCGTTCTCACCCCTACCACTGCCCTCTGCGTATGGCGCAATGCTGGCAGGCTCTTCCGTTGTTTTTGCACTACAAGCACGTGAAAACACGGGACTTGGCGATGCTATTGAAGTTCCGCTTGCTGCGGCTGTGATGGAAGGCCTTTGTTACAACTCAATCGATATCGAAAACTTACCTGAACGCTATTTGACCCAACGTGAAGTTGAGATTCAACGTCGCCGCGTTGAAGGTATTCCCATGAATATGGACTACGAAGCATTGCAAGAACTGCTGGATCCTTTTTACCGCAGTTACATGTGTAAAGATGGCCGTATGTTTTACGTGGTATGCCCCAGCCATAAAAATCACGCCAAGCGTTGTTTGCAAGTACTCGGGTTATACGACGAATTACTTGAGGAAGGATTGACTGAGGAAGACGATACTTATTTGCCTTCTAGTCAGTGGACATCTGATACATCGCTTGGGGTTTATCCCATGCCAAAACATTGGGCAGATCGTATTGCCGAGAAAATGAAAGTGGCGTTTTTATTACGTACGTCAAAAGAGTGGCAGAAGATTTTTGGGAAACGCGGCATACCTGGTGCACCGCAGCGTTGGCTACAAGAGTGGATTCATGATGATCATGCGGAAACAACAGGACTCATGATTGAAGTTGATGATCCCACTTATGGCAAGATGATTCAGCCAGGCCCAATTGTGTGGTTAGAAGAATGTGGCGAGTTGATGTTACAACCAAAAGCACCGCAGCCTATCGACTTTGATGGTGCATTGAAAAAATTAAAGGCAATCAAAACCAAGTTGCCTTCAATCAATAATGTTGATGAAAAAAGCGGTTGGTTAGACGGTATTAAAGTACTGGATCTTTGTAATGTTATTGCAGGCCCGCATTCGGCCTGCTATTTGGCGCGTTTTGGTGCAGAAGTTATCAAGCTTGATTCTGCTTCTCCATTATACGACAGCTGGAATACCGTCATCTATGGTATGTCTCAAATGGTCGGCAAACGCTCCATACTTGCTGATATTAGCAAGGGAACAGGACGAGAAGTGTTCGAGAAGTTGGTTCGTTCCGTTGACGTTATTGTTTGGAATGCAACAGACACACAAATCAAGAAAATGGGCTTGGATACTGAAGGCTTAAAAGCCTTAAATCCTGACGCTATCTTCTGCAAACTTGATTGTTTTAGCGGTGTCCGTAAGGGTCCGAGTAGTGATTTCATAGGCTATGACGATGTGGTACAGGCATCTACCGGCATCATGTTGCGTTGCGGCGGTGCTATGGATACTCCTGAAGAACATGCACACGTTGGTACCATTGATGTCATGTGCGGCTTTGGTGGTGCCATGAGTATTGGTGTGGCGCTCTATCAAAAATATCGTACAGGCCGCATTGGACGTGGTCGTACTTCATTGGTCGCCAATAGCGCCTTGCTACAAATCCCTTATTGCTATGATTTTGAAAAACGCGGGTTATTCAATGAGCCATCAGGTCGAGAAACCAACGGCCATGATGAATTGACGCGCTTTTACTATACCTCTTCAGGGAACTACTTGTTATTAAACGCGTATGAAATTGATGTAAAAAACTTCGAAAACGTTGAAGACTTACAAGGTTTCAGTGAGTTGGATAAAAGTGAACGTGCGGCATTCTTGTCTAATATTTTTCAAAAAGCGCCTGCTCATGACTGGGTAGAACGTCTGCAAGCTGCCGATATTGCGGCTGTCGTCTGTGCGGATATCAATGCATTACGTGCTGAATACAGCCGCACAGCAGATGGTACATCAGGTACTGATCGTGGTAGTTATTCTTTTTCAATTTATGAAGATCATCCAAGTGGTCATACGGTGACACAGCTTGATCCTTATGCTATTCGTCCGTCGAACAGCATCGTGTATGCACTCTCTAGACCTGAAAAATTTGGACAATCCACCCGTCAAATCATGCTAGAACTTGGCTATAGCGAGGCAGACATTGACGCCAGTATTGCCAGTGGTGATTTGAGTGATAGTTGGAGTCAAGAGTTTTTACCAAGTTAAATAGGTAGTGTCATCAGTTGGAGTGCCCTGCTAACCATGATGGAGGTTGGTTGGTATCTGGCTGATGACATGCCTTGAATAATAGGGGTTAAGCTGCTCGAAGGACGATGCAGTTTAATGCTCATTTGAACAAAAGGAAGACCATCTAAAGGATTAGATATGAAAAATAGCAGCAGAAAACCTTTAACCAAACTGCCGATTAAAGTGGCCACAAAAGGTTTTTATGAAGGGTTTAATAAAGACGTTACGATTACCGCTAAAATCTTACTGGGTCTGCTCATTGTTTGGGCTGTCATTTTTCCTGATAATTCAACGACGATATTAGGGTCGCTCAATACTTTCTTACTCAATCACTTTTCGACATGGTATATTTTATGCGTCGCCTTTTTCTTAATTTTGGCGTTGATTCTGGCCGTTGTGCCACGCTATGGGAGGTTGATTTTAGGGGACACCGGAGATAAACCTGAGTTCTCCAACTTTTCATGGTTTTCGATGATTTTTGGCGCAGGCATCGGTGTTGGTATGTTAACTTTTGCGACCGCAGAGCCGATGTATCACTTTGCCAATAACCCTGAAGTGATCAAAGGGTTGGCAACGGGCTCTGGTGCCGACAATGTACGATATGCCTATAAATGGGCCTTTCTACATTGGGGATTCAGCGCATGGATCTGTTATTCCTTAGTCGGATTATCGATGGCCTATTTTTCGTTTCGACGTAAATTACCTCTAACCATTCGCTCAGGTCTTGCGCCATTATTCGGCCAAAAACTATCAGGTAAGCTCGGTAATACCATTGACATCGTTGCCGTTATTGCAACTATCTTGGGCGTTGCACAGACATTAGGGTTTGGGGTTGAGCAATTCGTTTCTAGTATGTACCGTGTTGGTTTGGGCGAATGGTTGATGAATGCTGATGGCACGTCATCAACAGCAGCTATTATCGTTGCACTGGTCGTTATCGTTAGTATAGCAACCCTATCTGCGCTTTCTGGGCTAGGTAAAGGGGTGAAATGGCTGTCGAATATCAACATGGGATTGAGTCTGGTTCTGTTTGCCTTCTTCTTAATATTCGGTTCGACATTCTTTGGTTTACAATCTTTCTTCTTAGGTGTGTTTGACTATGTCGTCGCACTTCCCGAGCTGCTATTTACGGTTTGGCAGCCAGATGGTACGGTGGTCGGTGACACACTTGCCACATGGCAAAAAGACTGGTCTGTATTTTATTGGGCATGGTGGATTGCTTTTGGTCCCTTTGTTGGTGTTTTCTTTGCTCGCATCTCACGTGGTCGTAGTATTCGGACTTATTTATTCGGTACCGTTATCCTACCTGCTCTGATGTGTTTTATTTGGTTTTCAATGGTGGGTGGAACCGCGATTGACTTAACGCTAGGTGGCACCAACGCCATCTCAAGCGTGGGTCAAGAATCTCAATTATTGGCAATGCTTGATGTGATGCTATCACCAGGCTTTGCTTGGGTAATGGCAATTTTAGTTCTGGTCTTACTATTGACCTACTTAGTCACGACTTTAGATTCGGCAATTTTAGTTATCAATACCATCAATTCAGGTGGTAACGAGGGTCCAAAAGGCCGCCCACATATTATCTTTTGGGGCGTAATACTGGCATTGGTTGTTGGGGTACTGCTGATAAGCGGAGGATTGGGTGCGATTAAAACGGCGATGGTTATTGGTGCCCTGCCCTTTAGTTTTGTGATGGTACTCATGGGAATATCACTGGTCAAAGCCATTCTTTATGATACCAGTCCGGCTAGGCTAGAGACGATAAAACCGGTCGACGAACCATAATTTAGATATACATACTTAGGAAACACAGCACGCGCAACGCTAAATGATAGCAAGTGAACCGCCCTGAGATTGTTGGAAACTCAATATTCTGAGAGAATACGACAATTCTAGGGCGACTCATTATTGATTACTTATCATTACCTAGTAACACTACCACCTACTTCCATCTCCACATTGTCTTGATAGAAAACTACTAATATATAACTCACTACCCATACTTTCCTTTCTGTCACAACCTCATCGACAATACTTTGACATCAGTAGTCATTAAAAATGTCATTATACTATCAAAACAGCTTTCAATCATCCTACAATAATCAGGAGTAAACCTATAATAACTAACAGCAAGTTATTGAATTATTTAACAATATAAGAAGTCAAGTGGTATGAACTAATCTGATGCTTGCATACCGATATTTTTGGGTTCTCTTTAATGTTTTTATAAAAATGAAGGTTGAATAATGAGGTAAAACAATCTAATAATAGATCTATAAGTTCTAGACATTTATCTAGCGACTTATACCCACTACTTTTAGGAAATTAATACAATGACGTATAAAAATGTAACAGTCGCTGGAAGCGGCATCCTAGGCTATCAAATTGCTTTTCAAGCCGCATTTCATGGCTTTAATGTCAGTGTCTATGACATCAATGATGAGGTTTTGGAAAAAGCAAAGGCAAAATTTCAATTGATGTGCAAAGCTTTTCGAAAGGATTTGAGGGCAACCCAAGAGCAGTTGGACAAGGCTTTCGATAATCTTAGTTATACCTCAGACTTAGCAGAAGCAGTCAAAAATGCTGACCTAATGATTGAGGCTATTCCCGAAATTACTGACATTAAAATCGAATTTTATGAAAAGCTTGCCAAATTAGCGCCAGAGAAAACCATCTTTGCGACCAATACCTCAACCTTACTTCCTAGCCAGTTTGCGGAATCAACGGGACGACCTGCGCAGTTTTTAGCACTCCATTTTGCCAATAAGATTTGGATGCATAATGTTGCTGAAATCATGGGGCATCCTGGCACAGACCCTAACGTGTTTGATGACGTTGTTGCCTTTTCTACTGCCATCGGTATGGTGGCAATGCCGCTGTACAAAGAACAACCTGGCTACATAATGAACAGTTTATTGGCACCCTTTATAGATGCAGGTCTGCAATTATTAGCCAAAGAGGTTGCAGACCCGCACACAATAGATAAGACATGGATGATAGTGACTGGTGCGCCTGTAGGACCATTTGGCATCTTAGATACTATCGGTATAAACACGGCCTATAACATCACTAAGCTGGCCGCTGAAACGACTCAAAATCCTGCAAGATTAAAGGCCGCTAAATACCTAAAAGAGCAGATGATTGATCAAAATAAAATGGGTGCGGCAACTGGCGAAGGATTTTATACTTATCCAAACCCTGCCTTTATGCAACCTGATTTTTTAAAATAATACATAGCTCTTTATCCATCATAGTTTGTTATAGTCAATCCTCTATAAAAGAATGGCAGCATTACTTATAAAACCAAAAAGACCTTCAAGCAATTGAAGGTCTTTTTTAATGTGCGGAAGAACAACCCTACTATCAAATTTGTATAACCAAACTTTGGAGTTCGTTAGAGGTTCGTTAGAAATCAGCTTGGCAAACACAAATATTGCGGTAAATGCGCTGTGCAAAGAACCGTTATTTTTCTCTTCTCAGCATATCAATCAGCTTGCCTGCTAGCGGAAATGACACTAGCTGTGTCAAAGGCACAAGTATGATGGTTTCGATTAATACCACCACTGGCAGGCTCAAACCCTGAGTCACAGGCTTCAACAACGTCAATACGATCAGGAGCGTTGGGTAAAGTCCAACATACCCTACCAATATACGTATCAGTCTTTCTTTAGTATTCTGATTCATTGCCTACTACCTGTTGATAAAAAAATCTTTACGCGACAAAAACGATAATTGTCGCTTGATGATTGACTGTTTAGGAATATCCTACAAGTCCCAAATTTATAAACAAAAATAAGGCCATTAGTATTAACGGCCTTATCTCATTCACTGCTCAGCTGCTACGCTCTTATTGATATCGTTGATTCATTCTAAAAGAGAGTCAAGGCAACCGAGTGCAGATGTAACTGTGATACTTCAAACGAGGTTAACGCTGTCACTCTTTTATAGAGGATTAACTATAGTAAGGATAATCACTATAGCCAATATCAGTACCACCATACATAGTGGCAGGGTCTGCCTCATTCAATGGCCAGTTATTAGCAATACGCTCGGGTAAATCTGGATTAGCGATAAAAGGACGACCAAACGCGAATAAATCACCGTAGCCTTTTTCTAAAATGTTCACGGCTTTTTGTACCGTGTACTTGCCAGCATAAATAATACGTCCTGAAAATTCTTCCCTCACCGCTTGATAAAAAGTGTCTGGTAAATCAGGCGCATTATCCCAATCAGCTTCAGCAATCGACAAGTAAGCAATGCCAGCTTGCTCAAGGACTTTAATCGCCTCAATATACGTATGATGAGGGTCTGACTCTACCAAGCCTAAATACACGCGCGTCTCATCCGTACTCTCAAACAAAGGCGCAAAACGCACGCCCAAACGATCAGCGCCAACCACATCACTGACAGCGGCTACTATCTCTTTTAAGAAGCGCAAACGATTGGTCAACGACCCACCATATTGGTCATCACGTGTGTTGCTATGTTCAGAAATAAACTGATTGACCAAATACCCATTGGCACAATGCAGTTCTACCCCATCAAAACCCGCTTCCAATGCATTGCGCGCAGCGGCCGCATACATACTTACCAGTTCACCAACTTCATCGGTACTGAGTGCACGCGGTGCGCTTGGATCGGCCAATGCGCCTGTACCTGGACCTGTTTCAATAAATACTTTTACATTATCAGCAGCAATCGCTGACGGCCCTACAGGCTGAGCACCGTTAGGTTGTAAGCTGGTGTGCGACACACGGCCCACGTGCCAAAGCTGAGCAAAAATAATACCGCCTTTGTCATGTACTGCTTGCGTGACTTTTTTCCAACCTTCAACTTGGGCTGGTGAATGGATACCTGGCGTCCAAGCATAACCTTGGCCTCTTGGTTCAATCTGCGTACCTTCAGTCACCATAAAGCCTGCTGACGCGCGCTGCGCATAATAGCTGGCCATTAAGTCATTAGGGATATTGTCAGGTTGCGTGCTGCGAGAGCGTGTCAACGGTGGCATTACGATGCGGTTTTTGAGCGTATAAGGCCCAAGTGCTACAGAGGAAAATAGTGTATTTGTATTTAGAATGGTTTGTGTCATAAGTGTCTCTTTTAAAGCAGCTGATGGCTTATTATTAAAGGTATTCGGCCTGTTTTGATGCTTAATAGCTCATTTAGTAGCTACTTAAGCAATGTTAGTCAGCATAGCGTTTTAAGGGTACAATTAGAAACAACCACTTATTGTTTAAGATACAACTATTAATGGTATGCATGATGAATGGTATGAATCGGCTCGATATTAAGCAACTTAGAGTATTACAGGCGCTGCTTGATCTAAAAAACCTCTCGAAAGTCGCACGCAAAATGGGGCTGACCCAACAAGCCATTAGTGAGCAGTTGCGTAAGTTACGTGAGGTGTTTGATGATCGTCTGTTTATTCGTCAAGGCAATAGCATGGTGGCAACGCCAAAGGCGCTATCAATGGAGCAAGCCCTTAACGATATACTAAAACAGTTGGAAGATTTGTTAGAGCCAGAGGTTTTTATGCCGCACACATACAAAGGCGTATTTACGATTAGTGCGACTGACTATGCGACGCAGGCATTATTACCGCAATTGTTTAATATTACGCGACGCGACGCACCTGATCTGAAGCTGATCGTCCGTGATTTTGCCTCGGACAATATCAATCAGCTGATAGCAGCAGGCGAGCTTGATTTGCTGATTACCTTTCCCGAATTCATCCCAGATAACTTATCGTATATCACTCTGTTTGAAGAGCAACATTTATGCGTGACGGGTTGTGAAAATAAACTTCCAACAGAGCCATTAACACTGGCGCAAGTGGCTGCTCATGCTCAACTAGTAGTATCGCCTTCGCGTGCTAATTTACGCGGCTCTCATGATCAATGGTTTGCAGAAAAAGGTCTAAAACGAAATATTGTGATGTCAGTTCCTAGTTTTTCAGCCGTACCAGATATTTTGCACACGACTGACATGATTGCGTTTTATCCTTCGCGGTTATTGCCGAATAGCAAGGTCAAAGAACTTGAGGTTGAAGCATTGCCACCTACTTTTAAAGTCATAGCGGCATGGCATCCACGTACCAGCGACAGTGGTATACATCGTTGGTTAATTGAGCAGTTGAGAAATCTATAGTAAGTGATGTTAGTTATGACCAATTTTGACCTGTGCTGTTTTAACTTTTGTTAATTTATACCTGTTGTGTAGGAACCAGAGAAATCTTATTCAACCATATTTTGCTAACTCTGACTGATCGGCTACCTTTTCTACATTAGATGTAATAGCTAATGACAACAACCTTCTCTAAAACTAAAAAAGTCCTTTAAGCCGTATAAATCATAGCTTAAAAGACTTTTTCAGTCTGAGCTGTTTAAAACTTACGAGATAATGGTCATTTCGTTTATGACAAACTCATCGATCATCCCGTCTGTTACTGTTACATAGTTTTGAAAATGCGGGCTTTCTACATGCTTCTGCAACAGCTCATTGTTTTCCCAAATCTCATAAAAGATAAAGCCATTACTATTCGTATTGTCTTGATGCAGGTCATATTGGATACAACCTTGATCAGTTTGTGAAGCTGCTGTTAGCTTGAGAAGCTCTAACTTTACTTGCTCAACGTGCTCAGGCTTGGCTTTGACAGTGGCAACGATGGTGAGCGGTTTGTTCGCTTGTGTGTTCATAAATTTTTCCTATGTTTAGGTATTATAATTATTTCAAATAAATTTAAGCAGCTTTAACGTGTGCGCTCAAAATATTAAATCAGACTTGTAAATTTAAGCGATCATTTGACGCTTTATACAGGCTGGACTTCTAATAATTTTTTGCCATTTGCTTGACGATTTTCCAATGTATGTCGCGTAATACGTAAGTGCTCGGTTGGTATAGTATCAAGAAAGTGAATGTTGATATGTTATATAATTTATAAGATAAATCACATAACGTTATCTCAAGATTGAGAGTATCAATGATATAGGAGCATGCTCAAAACAACTCTAATTTTACTTATACTTTTCCTACATGATGCTGCAAAAATCAGTGTTTGGATACGATCCTAAAATTGGAAGTCCATTAAAAAGATATATCAAAGTCGATAATTTCTTCAATAAATTTTGATTCAATGGCTGATAAGTTTCGGTGTTTGTGCCAAAAAATATATACAGGTATATCAGCAATCCCATCTTTCGGGGGCAAGCGTCTAAGTTTAGATGCTAGATGAGTAGCAGCAACAAACTTATCTGGCAAAGCACCTATGCCATATCCAGTATAAATCAGTCGAACTAGCTCATCTAAATTATTTGTGTAGGCACTAACGTGACCAGTAAAATCATGGGCTTCTTTAAATAAAGCTATTGGTGAAAGAACATCACCAATAGCTTCGCTATTAAATGCAATAAAATTTTCTTCTAATATATTACTAATACTCAATTCTTTTACGGAGAACAAAGGATGGTGATATCCACAATATAGGTAATAACGTTGATTGAAGAGTATCTTTTGATTGAGAGTATCAGATGTATGCTTTGCTAAACAAATACCAATGGCAGGATTTTTTTGCTTTAAATCATTTAAAATATCCATACTTGATTTGACCGTCAAATCTAACGTAATATTC